>JAFBAP010000186.1 GCA_019247695.1 Verrucomicrobiota bacterium
CGGCGCATCGCCCAGCAACTCGGCCCCCTGGCAGCAGTTCATGCCTTGAGCCACCAGCAAGACGCCGTGCCGCCGGTGGTCATAGCGCGCCTCCGGTGAACGACGGATTTCATCTTGCAGGCCCAGAATCACCTTCCCCGCATCGGCGATGGTAAGCGTCCTCATGCAGGAACGACTATCACTACCCAATTCTATTCGCAATTATTTATGACCTCGTGTATAGTTAGAGGCGGGGGGGATGCTTTCGTCCCGTAGGGACGGCTGATCCTATACCATTCAGGCAGCTATCTCGGTAGAATGCCGGCGGCGACACCCTTCGCCGGAATTCTATCCAAATGATTGTCTATTGCTCTTCAGGAAAGTAAATTCTCGAGCAAAAGGTGCGTTTGAATCAGAGCTACCTTTTCCAAGTACGGACATTATTTAGCTGAAGATCAATAAATGGTATTGCTTCGGTCGGTAACCCCCAATTTACTCTCCCGCCGCGATTCCAGAAAATGGTTAAAGCCGAGCTTAGGAAAGTGATTGAAATCTTGTTCGGTAAGGCACAGGCATCAACGACCATTTGAAGCACCTTGTCTGCCCGTGCAACCGTAAGCAACGGGTTTGCGGACTTGGACCTTAACCAGCGTGTTAGGCCCCCTTCAGGTATTGGCGGATGCACTCCACCGCCATTGCGCCTTCGGCGGCCGCGCTCGCCACCCATTTCATCGAGCCCGCGCGGGCGTCGCCGGCCGCAAATACCCCCGGCCGGCTGGTCTCCAGGAAAAACGGTTGGCGCTTCAAAGGCCAACGGGCCGGGCCCTGGCGATCTTCCAGAACGGCTCGACCGGTCTTGATGAAGCCGTCTTGGTCGGTGAGGATTTCGCTGGGCAGCCAGGCGGTATGCGGCACGGCTCCGAGCAGTGCAAAGACGGCTTGCACGCGCAGCGTCCGCCGTTGCTTACGCCCGGCGTCTTCCACTTCGATCCCGTTTAAACGGCTACCCTCGCCGGCGGTGCGGCGGATTTTAGTCCGGTAGAGCACTTCAATGTTGCCGGCCGTTTCGATCCGCCGCGCCAGGTGGCGCGACGCGCTCCCGCCTAGCCGGGAACCGCGCAGGATAAGGTAGACCCTTTGGGCGTGGGTCGAAAGAAGCACCGCGGCCTGGCCGGCCGCGTTGCCGGCCCCGACGATCGCCACCTCTGCGCCGGCATACCGTTGGGCCTCGACCTTGGTGGCCGCGTAATGGACCCCCAGGCCCTCGAAGCGCTCGCACCCCTCGGCCGGCAACTTGCGATACTTGGCCCCGGTGGCAATGAGCACCCCCCGGGTCAGCAGGTGCTCATGGCCTTCCAGCCGCACCACGATGGGCGGTCGCGCGCCGCCTTCCCCGCCAAAGGCCAAACCGACCGCACGCGCGGGCACGGCGAACCTCGCGCCGAACTTCCTGGCCTGCATCGTGGCACTTTCGACCAGGGCGGCGCCGTTTACGCCGGCCGGAAAGCCGAGGCAGGTCTCGACCTCTGAACTGCGGGCGGCCTGACCTCCGGGCGGCAAGCCGTCCAGCACGAGCGTCTGCAACCCTTCCGCGGCTGCGTAAACCGCGGCAGACAAACCGGCCGGACCAGCGCCGATGATGACCAAATCGTGCAGCGTTTCCGCCTCGAGCGGTTGGCGAAGCCCGAGCAGGCCGGCCAACGCCGCGTTGGAGGGATTGCGCAGCAACGCCGCGCCGGTCCAACAGAGCACCGGCGTTTCCTCGATTTGCAGGCCGAACCGTTGGAGCAAACGGTCGGTGTCCGGGTCCTCTTCGGTGTCCGTCCAGGTGAAAAGTACGCGGTGCCCGGTCAAAAACTCGCGAATGCGAACCGTATCGTAGTGGAATCGCGAGCCGATGACGCGCAGCCCGGCAAAATGCTCGAGGTCTTCAAGGATCCGTTGGCGGGCGATCAAGCCCGACAGGATGAGGTCACTGAGGGCGGGGTTGTCGCTGAACAAGCGCCGGAGGTCCCTTGCGTTCAGTTCGTAGGCCTCCGTGACCCCGAGGGCCACGGCGCTTGCACGGGCCGGGTTGCCGGCCAGGTTGGCCGCGTCGCCGGTGAATTCACCGGGGTGCTCATGAACGGCCAACGTCCTCAAATCGCCGGCGGCGGACCGGTCCATGAGCGCGATCCGGCCCGACTTAAGGACGTAAAAGCGAAACGCGCGTTCGCCGGCAGAAAAGAGTGCTTCGCCCGGCGCGTAGCGCCGCACTCGCGCGTAAGGGCCAAGCGCCTGCAGTTGGGCCGCGTCGAAGGTCGGGAAAGCGGCGGGATATTGGCTTCGGGTTACCAGCGGCGCCGGGTAGGCGCCGTGGCCGCCCGTCGAAGCAGGCGTGACGTGAACATTGTTGGTGGGTTGCATGGGCGTCATCCGGCGTTGCGCGCGTCAGGCGGTTACGGTCGCCGGTTGCGGCGCCGGTTCATGCGCGACCGGTGCCGGTCGCGAGGCGCCCTTCGGGCCGAAAAACTTCATGAGGACCGAGAAGAACACCGGGGTCAGAAAGATCCCGAACAAGGTCACGCCGATCATGCCGCTGAAGACCGCGGTGCCCAGCGCCTGGCGCATTTCCGAGCCTGCGCCCGCCGCAACGACCAGCGGCCAGACGCCCAGCGTGAACGCGAACGACGTCATCAGGATCGGCCGCAACCGCAACCGGGCGGCGTTCACCGCCGCCTCGCGCCGGTCCACGCCCGCGTCCATCTGCTGCCTGGCGTATTCCACGATCAGAATAGCGTTTTTACAGGCCAAACCGACTAACACCACTAAGCCGATTTGGGTGAAGACGTTGTTGTCCATCTGACGCAGGTAGACGCCGGCAATGGCCGCCAGCAGGCACATGGGCACGATCAGGATGATGGCCATCGGCAACGCCCAGCTCTCGTATTGGGCGGCCAGCACCAGGAAGACGAACAGCACGCAAAGCGGAAAGATGTAGAGGGCGGAGTTGCCGGCCAGTTTCTGTTGCAGCGCCAACTCGGTCCACTCGTAGCCGAACTGCGAAGGTAGCCCGTCGGCCGCCAGCCGTTCCATCGTGGCCATCGCCTGGCCCGAACTGAAGCCCGGCAGCGGGATGCCATTGACGTCCGCCGACGGGTAAAGGTTGTGGTGCATCACCTTGTCGGGCCCGTTGGTCTCCCTCACGTTGAGCAGGGTGCCCAGCGAGACCATCTCGTTCTTGCGGTTTCGAACGTAGAGGCCGCGGATGGACTCCGGCCGGAGGCGGAAGGCGCCCTCGGCTTGAACGTTCACCTGGTAGGTCCGGTTCAGGAAGTTGAAGTCGTTTACATAGGTCGAGCCCAGGTAGGCTTGGAGGGCGTTGAAGACCGACTCCATGGATACGTCCAACGTCTCGACCTTGCGCCGGTCGATGTCGAGGTAAAGCTGCGGCCCCTGCGAGCGAAACGTGGTGAAGGCGGCGGCGATCCCGGGCTGCTGCATGGCTTGAACCAGGAGGTGATCGCTCGCCGCTTGCAGCGCCTCAAGCCCGGCGCCCCGGCGATCCTGGACCTGCAGTTTGAACCCGCCGGCGTTGCCGATGCCCTGCACGGGCGGGGGCGGGACCACCAGCGCCCGGCCGTCCTGAAGGGTGGCGAAGCGCCGTTGCACTTCGGCCAGGATGGCCAAGCCGTTCTGTCTCGGGTCTTTCACCCGCTCCTCAAAGGGCGCCAGGACCAGAAAGGTGGTGACCGCGTTGCTGCGGTTGGTCCCGTCCAGGCCGGAAAAGCCCGCGAACTCGACCGTGTGGCTTACGCCGGGCACGCCCGCGGCCAACCGGACCATTTGCCGGCGCATGTCGTCGGAGCGTTGCAGGGAGGCGCCGTCGGGCAGCTGTGCCAGGCCGATGAGGTAGCCCTGGTCCTGCAGCGGGATGAAGCCGACCGGCACCGTCTTGAAGCCCAAGACGGTCAGCACCAATAACCCCGCGTAGACCAGCAGGACCACCGCCCCCAGGCGCACCAGGCGCCGCACGACCCCGGCGTAGGCGTGGGTCGCGGCGTCAAAGCCCCGGTTGAACAGCCGGAAAAACCAGCCCAGCAGCAGCTCCAGGCCGCGGGTGAGCAAGTCCTTTTTCGCGTGGTGCGGCTTGAGCAGCAAGCCGGCCAGGGCGGGGCTCAAGGTCAGGGAATTGAACGCCGAAATGAGGGTGGAGACGGCGATGGTCAGCGCGAACTGGCGGTAGAACTGGCCGGTGATGCCGCTGATGAAGGCCGTGGGGATGAACACCGCGCTCAAAACCACTGCGACGGCCAGCACCGCCCCGCCCACACGGTCCATGGCCTTGCGAGTGGCTTCCTTAGGCTCCATGCCTTCTTCGAGGTTGAGTTCCACGGCCTCCACCACCACGATGGCGTCATCCACGACGATGCCGATGGCCAGCACCAAGCCGAATAACGACAGGTTGTTGAGTGAAAAGCCGAAGGCCGCCATCACCGCGAAGGTGCCCACCAATGACACCGGCACCGCGCACAGCGGGATGAGGGTGGCCCGCCAGGTCTGCAGGAACACCAGCACCACGATCAACACCAGCACGATCGCCTCAACCAAGGTGTGGATGACGGCCTCGATCGACTGTTCGACGAAAGTGGTGGTGTTGTACACGATCGCGTACTGCAAACCTTTCGGAAAGCGTTTGGCCAGGTCTTGCATGGCGGCTGAGACGCGGTGGGCGGTGGCTACCGCGTTGGCGCCCGGGGATTGGTAGATGATGAGGGCCTGAGAGGGTTTGCCGTCCAGGTAGGAAGCCACGCTGTAGTCCAGGGCCCCGAGTTCGACGCGCGCGACGTCGCCGAGGTAAACGAGTGAGCCATCCTCGCCGCGTTTTACGATGATCTGACGAAAGTCCTCCGGCGTGCGCAGCCGGCCTTCGGTGTTGATGGAGAGTTGCAGCTCGGTGCCCCGCGGGGCGGGCTCCGCGCCGAGGCGCCCGGCGGCCACCTGCACGTTCTGGGCCTGAATGGCCGAGACGACGTCATCACTGGTCAACTGCCGCGACCACATGCGGTCGGGGTCAAGCCACACGCGCATGCTGTATTCGCGCGCGCCCAGCACGAGGACATCGCCCACACCCTCCAAGCGGGCCAGCACGTCGCGCACCTGCAGGTAGGCATAGTTGGAAATGTAGGCCTGATCGTAGGTGTTATCCGGGGAGAGCAGGTTCACCACCATCATCAGGTTAGGCGACTTCTTCTTGGTGGCGACGCCGAGCTTACGGACCGTATCGGGCAGACGGGCTTCCGCCAGCGCCACCCGGTTCTGGACCAGGACCTGGGCGAGGTCGAGGTTGGTGCCGAGCTTGAAGGTCACCGTCAGCGTCATGACGCCGTCCCCGGTGGACTGCGAGCTCATGTAGAGCATGTTTTCGACCCCGTTGACCTCCTGCTCGATCGGCGTGGCCACCGTGTCGGCGATGACCTTGGGGTCCGCCCCCGGGTAACGGGCCGTGACCTCAACCGTGGGCGGCACGATCTCGGGGTACTGCGCCTTGGGCAGCGCCAGGTAAGCCAACCCGCCTGCAATCAGGGTAACAACCGACAAGACCACCGCGAAAATCGGGCGGTCGATGAAGAAATGAGAAAGTTTCATAAGCTGCGGCGTGGGATTGGTTAGGTTAGTTTAATGGTTTGCGTCGTGGTCATTTGCCGCAATCGCCGCCGGGCTCGAGGCGGGCCGCGGGGCCCCTTGGCTGATGCTCACTTCGGGCGGGGCCTGGCCGGCCAGCCATTGCATCATGTCGCCGGGCTGAGGCGTCACCGGGGCGCCGGGACGTGCGTTCAGCAGGCCGTTGATGATGACCTGATCGTCGGGACCAAGGCCGCGGCGTACCACCCGCAACCCGTCGACCACCGGCCCAAGCTCGACCGGTCGAGCCTGGACGGTACGGTTCTGGTCCACCAGCAGCACAAATTTCTGGCCCTGGTCGGTGCCGACGGCCCGATCGCTGATGAGCGCCGCCTGGTGCTTGGGCGCGCCGGCAACCCGGACCCGGACGAAGGCTCCGGGCATCAGGAAACCATCCTCATTATGGAACCGGGCCCGCACCTGCAGACTGCCGGTTGAGGAGTTGTAGGTATTATTGATGAAGTCGATGACGCCCTCGTGCGGAAAGCCCTGTTCGCCCTCCAATTGGAGGTAGACCGGGATGGGGTTGGTCCGCGCGTCGGCCAGTTCACCCCCCTTGATCTGGTCGAGGTACTTCTGCACCGTCCGCTCGTCCACAGTGAAGTACGCATAGATCGGGTCGACGCTGACCAGGGTGGTCAGCACCGTCGAGTCGGCCTGCACCAGGTTGCCGTGGGTGACGAGTTGGCGGGCGATGCGGCCCCGGATCGGGGCCTTCACCTGCGTGAAGCCGAGGTTGAGCCGGGCGGAGCTTAGATGCGCCTGCGCCTGTTGGTATTGCGCTTCCGATTCGTCCTTGTGAGCGATGCTGGTGTCGTATTCCTCTTTCGAAGTCACCCTCGTCTCAAAAAGCTTCTCAGCCCGCGTGAAATTGGCAAGCTGCAGCCGGCGCTGGGCGTCGGCGTTCTGTAAGTTAGCGGCGCCCTGGTCGACTTCCGCTTGGTAGGGCCGCGGGTCGATGACGAAAAGCAGGTCGCCCGGGTTAACCAAAGCGCCGGCTTTAAAGGCAACCCGGTCGAGGTAGCCGCTGACGCGCGGCCGGATCTCCACGCTCTCCACCGCCTCGGTGCGGCCGGTGTATTCATCCCATTCGACGATTTCTTTCTGGACGGGCCTAGCCACCGTCACCGGCGGGGGCGGGGCCGGCGGGGGCTGGCTTTGCCCCTGGGGTTTGCACCCCGCAGCCGCCAGCGCAGCGAAGAGGGCGAGGGACAAAGGGGGCAGCCAGCGCCGCGAAGGCCGCGGCGAGGGCCATCTCCGGCACAAAAAAAGATACCTCCAACGCTCACCGCGCCACGGAGCGTCAGGCCGGCTCTGTTCATGAGGATGGGACGGGTGTGGTGACCGGCCCTTCGTCAACGGCGGCTCGGGCGCGTGCGTTCCGACCCGGATCCTGGATGAGGACCCGGTCACGATTCGGTTCGAAAGGGTTAACGAGTTAAGCGGCAGAAAGTAAGATGGGCTCACGGTAATTTCCTTGCGCGAAGATCATATGCGTTGCCGTCACGGAAATTACTTTGTTAGTTTCGAGCTGGAACCTAAAAGGTTTCAGAACGCCGGGCCGCACGCCGAGGTCCGGCCGTCCGCGGCCGCTAAAGGCGGCATAAGGCTCGCCACCTCAAGGTTGGTTTGAACGGCCGGCGTGCCCCTTCGGCAATTGCGGCACCGACGCCAAGCTCTTCAGGAACTCGGCCACCTGCGGTGAAGCGTGGGCCTTGGACCACGCGGCAACCAGTTCGAACAGGGGCAGCGCCACGCGGCGGGCCACAACCCGGGCCGGCACCGAAGCCGAGCGCAGCCGCGCCATGGCTTCGTCGAACAGAAACTGCGCCTCCAGCATGACGCCTTCACCGGCCGCAACCAGGTTGATGAGGTCCGTATGGTCGCTGCCTTCCGGTCCCAAGCGGGGGCGAAATTTGGCGCGCCGGCGGCACTCACGCACCAGGAGCAGGGTGTAACTGGGGTTCTGATCGGCTGAAAACCGCAGAAACACCTCGCCCGAGAGTTTGGAGAGCGGGATGGCCTTCTCCTGCCGTCCGGCGTTGGCTTGCGCCGCCAGCGGGTGTCCAACCGGCAGCAGCACCACCAGGGGGGAGCGGAGCACCGGTTGTGCCTCAATCTGTTTGGCCACCCCCCGGCGCAAGAGCAGGTCGAACGTCGGCACGAAGGCCAGGTCAAGCTGGCCGGCGAGCAACCCGTCCAACTGCGCCTGCGGGTCCATGCCGAACAGCGAAATGCTCACGTTAGGGTGAGTATCTTTATAGAGGGACAGCGCTTGCGACAGAAAGGAAGCCGTGAAGGAGCCAAACTTCCCGATGCGAAACGGCACCGGCACGGCCGAGCGCGTCGCCTTCTGTGCGCCGGCGACCGCTCGGGCGGCGGCTTCCAACGTCTCGCGGGCGCCGGCCAGGAAAACCTGTCCGGCGGCGGTCAGACGCACGTGATTGCGGCTCCGGTCAAACAACGGCGTCCCAATCTCCTCTTCAAGGTCGCGAATCTGCCTGCCGAGGGGCGGCTCGGCGATGTGCAGCCGTTTAGCGGCCTTACGAAAACTCAGGTCTTCAGCAACGGCGACAAAATAGCGCAAATGCCGAAGTTCCACCGGCACTGGTTGGCGCCGAATCCACACGCGCGCAACAAAAAGCTAGAGGCGGGCCCAGAGAAGGCTTTATGCGGGCGTTTCCCAGGGGTTGAGGTTCCCTGCCGGATTTACACCTATCAGACCGTATAAACGGTCTAGGCCCAACGGGCCGGCAGACCGTCTTACGGCCCGAAGGGTCAAGGGAACTTAGCCCAGGGTTTCACCCTAGGAAGGCGGTTCCTCCCCCGACCGAGCCCTGAAAGGGCGGCAGAACCGGTGAGCGACGGCTTCTGCCGCCCCTTCAGCAAATCCAACCCGGCGGGCGGGTGTTTGTTAGGGAGGGCGTACCGGCGTGACGCCTTAGGAGGGCTCGATCGTGATTCTACGGTTACCCAGGTTAAACCCTGGGCTAGGTTCTCACGGCCCGTTGGGCCTAAGACCGATGTACGCGGACGCGCTGGGCTAAGGTCTCACTACCCGTTGGGCCTAACACCGAGGTAAGGCCGTGCGGAGCGTCCCGCAGCACCCCCTTCGCCGGAATTCCAGCCAAATCAGTGTCTACAGGGCATAAGCCCCTGGCTGCTCTCGATCATCATTTCAGCCCCTCCGAGGCAAAGACAGCTCAACAAACGTGAAAACCGGTGTAACGACGGCGTTTGGTTGAAATCGGCCATCAAAAAATGAACGCGAACGTGCGCCGGGCTGAGGTCCTCGAGCCGCCGACCCTCAGGTGCGTTTGCCTGACTCCTTGCGGTTTCCTGTCCTCCGTTCAACGCCCCGCCCGCGAGATGCTTGACCGTAATGCGTCACGTCAGCACCTAACGCTGCCGAAACCGGAGGCCGATGAAGTCGAAAATGCCGACAATACCCCGCGGAATGAGATACATCAATGCGATCAGGCACAGGCCGAAAATGGCATCGGGCGCCGCCTTTGACACCCGCTCCGCGACGTTGGGCGTGAACTCGATAAAGAGTGCCCCGATGAAGGCCCCCGTGATCGAGGCGATCCCGCCCACGATGCTGCCGACCAGCAATTTGATCGAAAGGAGGGCGGGGAAGCTGTCCGGCGCGACGTAGCCCGACAGCAAGGCGTTCAGCGCGCCGGCGATGCCGGTGTACATGGCGCTGATGCCGAAGGCCAGGGACTTGTAGAGCGCGGTGTCGATGCCCATGGCTGCCGCGGCCAGGGGATGGTCGCGGATGGCGATCAGCGCGCGGCCGGTGCGCCCAGCCAGCAGGTTGCGCGTGATGATGACCAGCGCGACCGCCCAGAGCAGGCAGAAATAGTAGACCCACCGGTCGGCGTTGAGCGGCAGCCCCAAGGGCGCCTCGGGAGCGTCGATCTGGACCCCCTGGACGCCGCCGGTCCACGGCTCGAACCCCCCGAATTTGAGGAGCTGGGGAGTTGCCACGGCAAGGGCAAAGGTGGCAAGGGCGAGGTAGGGACCTTCGAGCCGCAGCGATGGTAATCCGAACAGAAAGCCTGTCGCCAGGCAGATCGCACCGGCGATGGGAACGGCTGCCCAGTAAGGAAGGCCGCCCTTATCGAGCAGGATCGCCGTGGTGTAGGCGCCGATGGCATAAAACGCGCCGTGGCCCAACGAAATCTGGCCGCTGAAGCCGGTCAGGAGGTTAAGCCCTAACATGGCGATGGCGTAGATGAGCACCTGACTAAATTGGGATAGGCGGTAGCCGCTTAGCACAAACGGCAGGACGCAGGCGATCGCCAGCAGCGCGGTAATAACGCCGCATCGCCACCTTAGCGGTGACAGGCCGGCGGATGCCGCAGCGTCTCGCGATGGCGTCCGGCTGAACATCATCATCACACTCGCGTGACCAGGGTCCGGCCAAAGAGACCGGCGGGTTTGAAAACCAGCACGCCGACGATGATCGCCAGGGCCAGCGTGAGTTTCAGTTCGGTGCCGACGAGATAGGCGCCCGCGAGATTCTCCAGCACGCCAACAAAAAAGCCGCCCAGCGCGGCACCCCATGGATTATTGATTCCGCCCAGCAGCGCGGCCGCGAAGCCGTACAGCAGGATGCCGCTCATCATGCTGGGGTCCAGGTAGATCATCGGCGCCGCCATGATGCCGGCCACCGCGCCGATCGCACCGGCCAGCCCCCAGCCGAACGCCAGCATCCAGCCGACGCGAATGCCAACCAGGCGACTGGATACCGGGTTCTGCGCCGCCGCCCGCATCGCGAGACCCAGAGGCGTACAGCGGAAGAACAGGAGGACGAGCAGCAAGACCGCCAAGGTCACCACGATCATGCCCGCTTCGTGGGACGACAGGTATCTGCTGCCGTACCACGCGATCGGCGGGAACGGGCTCGGAAAGCGCTTGATCGTGTAACCGAAGATCCACCCGGCCAGACTGTTGAGGATAAGCAGCAGGCCGATGGACACGGCAACGATGGTCAGTGCCGGCCCGCGTTCCACCGGCCGGATGATGATCCGTTCGATGGCGATGCCCGCAATAAAGGAGAAGGCAAGCGTAAGGCCGAAAGCCATCCAGTAGGGCAACCCGGCCTCGAGCATCGCCCAGGCGAGGTAGGTTGAGCACATCGCCATTTCGCCCTGCGCGAAATTGATGAAGTGAGTGGCCTGGTAGATCATCACCAGCGCGAGGGCCACGCATGCATAGAGGCCGCCGTTGGCCAGGCCGGACGCCACTTGGTGCAGGAAGGCTTGCATCCCTTGCCCCCTTAATAGCCGAGGTAGGTGCGGCGTATGGCGTCGTCGCAGGCGATGAGGGTCGCGGCGCCGCCCATGACGATGCTTCCGGTCTCGATCAGGTAAGCGTGATGAGCAAGTTCGAGCGCGAGGGTGGCGTTCTGCTCGACCAGCAACATGCTAACGCCTTCGTCATGGTTGACGGCGCGCAGGATTCGGAAGATTTCCTCTACGACGAGCGGCGCCAGACCAAACGACGGCTCGTCGAGCAGCAGGAGCTTCGGCCGCAGCATCATCGCGCGCGCGATCGCCAGCATCTGCTGCTCGCCGCCGGACAGTGTCCCGGCCTGTTGCCGCCGCCGCTCCTTCAGACGCGGGAAATGGCCGTAGAGGCGGTCGAAATCGGCTGCAACCCCCTTGTCGCGACGCGTGTAGGCGCCGACGCGTAAATTCTCCTCGACGGTCAGCCCAAGGAATGTGCCGCGACCGTCCGGTACATGGGCTACGCCGAGGCGGACGATGTCTTCGGTCGCCTTGCCGTCGATCCGCTCGCCCGCGAACCGGATCTCGCCGGAGACGCGCACCATCAGGTTGCAGATGGCACGAAGGGTGGTCGTCTTGCCGGCACCATTGGGGCCCAGCAGCGTCGTGATGCCGCATTCCTCCACGGCCAGGTCAACGGCTGACAGGATTTGCGCCGGCCCGTAAGCGGCATCGACGTTGCGCAGTTCGAGAATGGCCGTCACAGCTTATCCCCGAGGTAGGCGCGGATGACGTCGCGATTTTTTTGCACTTCGGCGGGCGTACCGTCGGCGATCTTACGGCCGAAGTCGAGCGCCACCACCTGATCGGAGACCCGCATCACCAGGCTCATGTGATGCTCGACCAGCAGGATGGTGAGGCCAAGGCGGCTGCGGAGGTTGACGATCAGTTGGCTGAGTTCGCTGAGCTCGGCATGGTTGAGCCCAGCGGCCGGTTCGTCCAGCAGCAGCAGCTTCGGCCCGCCGGCGAGGGCGCGCGCGAGTTCCACGCGCTTGCGTCTGCAGAAGGGAAGCGCGCTCACCGGTACGTCCGCGATGGCGGACAGTTCAAGCATCTCCAGCAGGCCCGTGGCGCGCTCGCGCAGCAGCCGTTCCTCACGACGCACGGGCGGCAGGCGCAACGCGTTGGCGACAAACCCGCTGCGGCCACGGCAATGCCCGCCGATCAGGACGTTGTCGCGCACCGACATGGTCTCAAACAGGGCCAGGTTCTGAAACGTCCGGCCGATCCCAAGGCAGGCAACGCGATGGCGCGGCACCTGCAACAACGGCTCGCCTGCAAAGTCAACGGTGCCGGTACCGGCGCGGTAAAGGCGGCTCAGGCAATTCAAGAGGGTGGTCTTACCGGCGCCGTTCGGGCCGATGAGGCCGCAGATCCGCCCGGCCTGGACGTCAAACGAGACGTTGTCGAGGGCCACAATCCCGCCGAAACGCACCGACAATCCGCTAATGCTGAGCAGCGGCGCGCGGTTCTCCGCCGCCAGCGGCCATAGATCCGCGGCTGTCGACGCGCCGGTCTTCTGCCGGCGCGCGGCGATCACCCGGTCAGCCGTCATTGCGCTTGCCTCGACGCTGTCTTGAGACATCCGGGCGGCAAATTGAGTGCCTGTCCTCCTCATCACGATGCACCGGCGAAAGTTCATCGTCACTCTCAATGTGATACGTAGCGCCGGGCGGCGTGGGCCCGTTCCCGCGCGATCCCCATCACCGGATGCGAACGGACGGCGAAGGCTTCACTGCCGGCAGCCTTAGAACCCAGTCCGAAGCGCTCCTGGATAACGCACGCGCTGAGTACCGACATCAACACCGGATCCCACCCGACACGGTCCGAATCCGGCATCGCGGGCAGCCGGTCGAGCAGGGCGACGATTTTCTTCCGATCGTAAAACGGCAGCGACGCGAGGGCCGGACCACGGAGTGTGTCCTGCATCATCTGATGGAATCGTTCGGTTGGAACGATGGTCCCGGGCGGCGAAAGAAACGGATGCTTTTGCCGGCGGTACACGGTCTCGGTGATCAGCGGCTTAGCCGCTTCGCGAAGCAAATATTTCTCGGTCATGCCTCGGATTTTCAGCGACACCGGCGCCCGGCAAACGCACTCAACGACGTGATGATCCAGGAACGGCACGCGGCCCTCGACCGAGTGCGCCATTTCCATCCGGTCGCCGAGCAGATTCAGGATATAATTCGGCAAAACCGATTTTGCCCAGACGAACAGTGATTTGTTGAGGGGGTCGCGCCCGTTCAAGACGGCGGGCACATCCAGGCTGTCCAAGAACAGGCGGACGCTCTCGCGTCCGGCAAACCGTGCGCTAAAGTCAGCGTCGAAGAGGGTCTGCCGTTGCCGGCTACCCGCGGCGAACAACCGCAGGCAGGTCGGCACAAAGCCGAGCAACCGCTCGACGCTCTCCAGCGATCCGGTTTCGCCGACGGGCAAGAGCATTCCGCGCGAGACGCTATTGGCCGCTTCGAGCTGTTGCACCAGCCGCCGGACTTCCGCCGGGTTCTGACCTTGGGCGCCATGCTCAAGCATGTCGACGCGGAAATGGACGTAGCCGCCGAGGATTTCATCGGAGCCTTCGCCGGTATAAACCACCTTGTAACCGGCGTCACGAACCGCCCGGCTGAGCAGGTACTTTGACACGCCGTGGCCGTTGCTGCATAGCGTCTCCGAGTGCCAGATCGCGTCGGCGAAATGGTCTGCGATGTCAGACTGCCTGATCGGGACGGGATGAAAGTTTGCGCCGGCACGCGCCGCCATCTCGCGGGCGATCTCGCCTTCGTCGTACGCCGCCTGATCGAACGTGAGCGTAAACGCCTGGATCGGCGAGCTGGAATGCTGCGCGGCGAAACCCAGCACCGAGCACGAGTCAAGTCCGCCGCTCAGGTAACAGCCGACCGGCACGTCGGCGCGCATCCGCAACCGCACGGCTTCGTCAAACCGGGCGGCAAACTCTTCGACGAAGGCGGTTTCGTCCCGCGCGTCCGTCGCCGACTGGTCTGCGGGCGGGTAACTAAATTCCCAGTAGCGCAGGATGCGCATTCCATTCGTGGTCGCCGTGAGGTAATGACCGGGGGGCAACTGGTACACCCCGTCGAACAGCGTGCGATCGAGCAGCGGTGGGGCGGTAGCGCTATGATAGAAAGACTCATGGTCCCAGCGCGCAGGCACTCCGGCGACGAAGAGGGCCTTGATTTCGGAAGCCAGCAAAAGCGCACCGTTGTGGACGGCGTAGTAGAGCGGCTTGATCCCGAAGCGGTCGCGGGCGGCGAACAGGGTCTGGTTCGCCTCGTCCCATAATACAAACGCAAACTCGCCGCGCAGTTGCTGCACGCAATGCGCGCCGAATTCCTCGTACAGGTGCAACGCGATCTCGCTGTCCGAGCGGGTTCGGAACCGGTGTCCGCGCTGCTCCAGTTCGCGTCGCTGCCGCTCGAAGTCGTAAAACTCGCCGTTGACAACGATATGGATCCGCCGGTCCTCGTTCGCGATCGGCTGATCGCCGGTCGTGAGGTCGATGATGCTGAGCCGCGCATGCCCAAGGCCAACGCGCTGATCGGGGGACAGCCAGATGCCCCGGCTGTCCGGACCGCGGTGGTGGAGGCGGTTGGTTGCGCGCTTCAGCCGCTCCGCTGAAATGCGTTTGTCGCTCGAGAAGAATGCTGCGATTCCGCGCATGCCAATAACTAAATAAATAAGTTAAATAACGCACGCCTCGGTCGCGGCGATCGGGCCGGCGGCCAGCGATCAATTGCCGCCGCCGGTGATCACCTCGCCGAAGCGCACCCAGCTGGTGCCGTCGAATCTCACGAGTTGCATCTGCCGGATCGGGCGGTAGTTGGTCGGGCTGGTGTTCACTTTGATGCCCGGCGGCAGCGTCGGAAGCTCCAGGTCGTGCAGGTTGGCGGCCTGGTTCATGACGTTCTCGCGTGTGAAGTTACCCTCGCACTGCTTCAAAACCTGCAGCATGGCCATGCTGACGGTGTAAGCGAACGTATAGCCGTCGTCGCTGGTGTCGGCGCCGGGCATGTACCTGGCCATGAAGTCGCGCCACTCGTTCATGCCGGCGTCGTCCTTCCAGGCGGGATCGGTCGGAGACTTCAGGTAGCCGGCGGTGATGATGCCGATGGCGTTCTCCGGTCCGGCCGGTTTTATTACCGCGCCGACTGAGGCCGACACGTTGGACAGGAAGAACAATGGCTTCCAGTCGAGGTCATGCACCTTGCGGATCGCCTGGGCGGCAAACTTCGGGGTCGCCGCCACCAGCAGCACGTCCGCGCCGGAGGCTTGCAGGCTGGTAAGCTGGCTGTCGACGGTGGGGTCGGTGACCTCATAGCTCGCCGTGACCACCCTCGGGTCGAACTTATCGCCCAGCACGTCTTTCGTCCCGGCAACGTAGTCCTTACCGAGATCATCGTTCTGGTAGAGGATGGCGATTTTGGCGTCCGGCTTCTCTCTCAGAACGTATTTGGCGTAGATCCGCGCTTCAACCCGAAAGCTCGGCTGGAAGCCCATCGTCCACGGGAAGTGCTGATAATCGCCCCATTTGTCCGCGCCGCTCGAGATGAACAGGTGCGGCACCTTCTTCTGGTTGACGTACCGATAAATCGCTGAATTGGTCGGGGTGCCCAGCGTGTTGAACAGCAACGCGACCTGGTCCTCCTCAACCAGCCGGCGTACCTGCTCCACGGTCTTCGGCGGGCTGTAGCCGTCATCGAGCGAGATAAAATTGATCTTGCGACCGGCAACGCCGCCCTGGTCGTTTACCATCTTAAAGAACGCGGCCTCGGCCCTGCCGATGACGCTATAGGCCGAGGCGGGCCCGCTGTACGGCATGGTGTTGCCGATCTTGATTTCGGTCGCCGTCACGCCCGGCGTATCGCTCGCGAGGGCTGGGGCTGCGGCCGTGAGTGCAAAAAGCACCGTTGCCAACAATGATGTTTTTGCTGCCATTTTAGTCTCCCGGCATCAGGGGTTATCTGGGGGGTTCTGTCTAATTCCGGCGTTCGGCGACCGCCGCTCGCCGCAGTTGGCGGTCGATGATCGCAGATGAGGGCCTTGTTACAGTACGCGGGCAGAGGCTAATCGCAACGGCCCGACATTGCCTTGCGTCTGCCTGCCCGAGACTTGGTTCCTCCGTGGGGTAAAGGAAGATTGCGGGCCGGATGCAGCCGGGCTGGTGCCGGGTCACCCGGAAAGGCCAAATGAGTTTTCGGATCGTCCTCATGGCAGCTTACAACGCTCTTCGCGTCGCCAAGTTTCAGGGTTTTTCCATTTCGACGGCCATGGAGGTGAAATTGTGTCTTCCTTCCCAGGTGCCCTGCCAGCGTTACACCTGTTAAACCGTATAAACGGTTTAGGCCAACGGGCCGGGGAACCTTAGCCCAGGGTTTACCCTGGGAAGCCGTTTTCCCTTGACGCAGCCCTGAAGGGGCGGTAGAAAACGTTGCCGGGGGGTTCTGCCGCCCCTTCAGCAAATCCAACCCGGCGGGCGGGCGTTTGTTAGGGAGGGCGTACAGGCGTGACGCCTTAGGAGGGCTCAATCGTAATTTGACGGTTACCCAGGGTAAACCCTGGGCTATGTTCTACCGGCCCGTTGGGCCTAAGAACCGGCCCGTCGGGCGTAAGACCGATTTAACCAGCTACGGAGCATCCTCCGGCGCCGGAACCCCCTTGAGCCGACATTCTACCGAGGTAAGATAACTGTCTGAATGGTATAACACACGATCACTTGTGTAACTCACGGGGACGTGCGGCAATCGTCGTATCGTCAATCACTTGTAAACGAGCGTTAACTTTCCCGCAAAGCGCCGGAGTGGGCGGTCATCGGCATCTGCGTTTTTGAATGCGCTGCTGGGCGTACCACTCGTTGAACTCATTCCAGGTGTTAAACATCAGCCGGTCACCGCTCCGCAGTTGCAAGGTCACGGCAAGCTCCTCGGCGCTATAGGGGTAGGAGGTGATGATGGTGCCTGCGAACCGGCCCGTCACGGGCATGGTTTGGCAAACGCGGCAAAATTCGTTCGGCGACATGGTCACCTATACGCCGGATTGGCCTTTTCGCCAGCGGCGCACCGAGCATCTCATCCTGCAAAGGCGCACGGCTCAGAACAGCCGGTCCAGCCAGCCGTGGGGGTCCGGTGCGCGACCCTGTTGGATGTCCAGTAACGCAGCTTTCAGGCGGCCTGTCACCACGCCGGCCCCACCGTCTCCAATCGTGAAATGATGCTTCCGCCCCTTTACTTTGCCGATCGGCGTCACCACCGCGGCGGTGCCGCAGGCAAACGCTTCGCGCAGGCGCCCACTGGCCGCATCGGCTTGCCACGCATCGATCGCGTAAGGCGCTTCACGCACGGTGAGCCCGAGGCCGCGAGCCAGAACGATCAGGGAATCGCGGGTGACTCCGGGCAGGATCGTGCCGGTCAGGGGTGGGGTTTGCAGGGAGCCATCGTCAAAGACGAAGAACACATTCATGCCGCCGAGTTCTTCGACCCAGCGTCGCTCCACCGCATCGAGGAATACCACCTGATCACAGCCTTCTCGAACCGCTTCGGCTTGAGCGGCCAGGCTGGCGGCATAGTTGCCGCCGCATTTGGCATCGCCGGTGCCCCCGGGCGCGGCCCGCGTGTAATACTCGGAAACCCAGAGCGTCACGGCGGACGCGCCCGGGCTGAAGTAAGAGCCGACCGGCGATGCCACGACGCAGTAAAGGTAGTCAATCGACGGCTTCACGGCGAGAAGCGCCTCGATTGCGAGCATGAACGGCCGAAGATAGAGGGCTGCACCTTCGGCCTCGGGGATCCAATCCCGGTCCACGCGGACGAGTGCGCGCACGGATTCAAGGAACAACTCATCGGGCAGGGGAGCCATCGCGAGTCGATGGGCGGAGTGGTGGAAACGGCGGGCATTGGCGCCGGGGCGAAACAGCGCAGCGCCGCCATCGGCAAGCCGATAGGCTTTCAAGCCTTCAAAGATCTCCTGCGCGTAATGAAACGCCAGCGTCGCAGGATGCAGCGTGAAGTCTCCGCGAGGCGCTATCTTCGCTTCATGCCAGCCGCGTCCTTCCGTGTAGCGGATCGTCGCCATGTGGTCGGTGAACACCCTGCCGAAGGCTGGGTTCTGGAGCAGACGCTCGCGCTCGGCAGCTGCAAGCGGGGTCAAACTTCTTTCGATCAACCAGGTCGGTCCGCCATGGTTACTCATACCAACTCCATGATTTGCCAGGGTGGCGTCGTTCACCAATAAATGAGCATTCTCAATTGAGGGGGGTGGGACCATTGGAGCATTATCCCGAGCTCGGCATCGCGTTCCATTGGTCCCAAAGGCTCGTCCCTGCAATTTTTAAACAGGGACACCTGCTTCGTCAGGCGAAGATCTCCTCGAACAAGACCAACAACGTCGCCCGCGCTTGCCTCGCGATGCAGGGGTGCGGACGGAGCCTTACCGCCGGGCTTCGAAAGCGCTGCCAAGCGCAGGCGTTCCCGCGGTTCGTCCGAGAGGTCTTTCTCCGACCGGCGGCCCTTGGTCCCCGTGAACGGCCGTGCTAGGCGAGCCCGGGAAACGGCTTGGGGCACCGGATGACCCACGCGCGGCAGCCGTCCGGGGCGTGGTAGGCCGGTTCACCGAGCGCCTCAGGCGCTTTGGGCTGCGCGGGCGTGTTGGACAACAAGCGCAGTGGCCGGCCGGGGGCGGCGGGGGTGGGTTCGGGCACGGCCTGGAGAGCCACTTCCAGGGCACGCGCCTGAGGCGCGGCCCGCTCGGCCTGCAGTTGAAGCATCACTGGTCCCGGCAGCTCGATCAATAACACCAGCCGGGCATGGCTGGCCCGAACCCCATCAGAAAATTCTACCCGCATGAAACGGCGCATGCCCCAGCTTAGCGCGTCAGAGCGTGATGCGCTCCAAGTATAGTTAATCTCCGGGAAGAAAGCTCAGCAGGGCAGGGGGTCTCGGCTTTGGGTGATGTCCCGGTTGGCCATGGCGGTTCCTCAAGCGGGACCCCGCTTTCCCGGCCGAAACACGAAGATCGGTTTTTTTTCATTTCAACCGGTAAACGATGCGCGCTTTGCTCAGGTCGTAGGGTGACATTTCCAGCCGGACCCGATCGCCCCGGTTCAGCCGGATGAAGCGCTGACGCATCTTGCCGGAAATGTGCGCCAGGACCTGGTGTTTGTTGTCGAGTTCGACCCGAAACATGGTCCCGGGCAGCACGGCGGTGATGGTGCCTTCGGTCGTGAGCTCGGCTTCGTTGGGCATGGCAAAGGTAACGGAAGAAGGTGCTTGGTGGGCTGGGAAAGGGGCCGACGGGGCCGCTCCAACCCGCGCGTCCCGTCGCCGGACACCCTCAAGCAGAGGGATCCGGCGACCGGAACAGCGGCGGGCCTCACCAACGGCGCTGCTTGGCGCCCGAAGGCCGGCTCGGCCGGTCGCCGCCGAAGCGCTCCCGCTCCTCGCGGGGACGCGCTTCGTTGACGCTCAAGGCGCGGCCGTCGAGTTCGTGGCCCTGCAGGCCCTCGATGGCGGCCTGCCCTTCGGCCCGGCTGCCCATGGTCACAAAGGCAAACCCGCGCGAGCGGCCCGTGACCCGGTCGCTGATCAGGGCCACTTCGGCCACGGCGCCAAACGGTTCGAAAGCCGTTTGGAGATCGTCGGCGGTGGTGTGAAACGAGAGGTTTCCAACGTAAAGTTTCATGCTTCTCAAAGGTGATTTATTGACGATTGCCCGGCCCCGAGCCGTTCCCGAACACCGGGTTTCAAATCACCACCGGGCAAAAGGGCCTCACCTGACGATCCACCGCACTTCGAACTAGAGCAAACGAGCGACAAGGTCACCCACCCGCCCCAAAACGCAACGGGTATCTTTGGCGGCCTTTGGCCCGAGGCACAGGTCCGGGGTCGCCCGGAGGGCGAACAAACCCCGGCTCGAACCACGGACGGCTTTCACAAAGCTGACACGGGCGTGCCGCAGCTTTTCTTCAGTCCGGATCCGTGCCGAGCAGCCAAGCCCGCGCGCCGTTGAGCACCGCGTCCGGCACGCGCTCCAGGGCGTCCAGGCCGGGATGGGAAAACTGGCAGGACACCGCCATCGCGTCCTCGCCCGGCGAGCACGGCGTGCCCCGCATGGCCACCGGGGCCAGCTCGCCGGCCAGCCGCTGGGCGCTCTGCCGCAGCGCCAGTTCGTCGTCGGACTCGCCCTCGGCCGCTGCGCGGGCCAGTGCCCGAGGCACCTCGACCAAAAAGTAGATCTTGCGGCCTGTTTTAGCCCCGGAATGCTTCAGGTGCGGCTCCAGGGTGACTTGGAAATAAAAACACTCGGCCATCGGCCAACCTTCCTTCTGCCCGGCTTTTGGCAAGCGCCAAACGCATGGACCCCTTAAGGGGCTGCGGGAAGTTTCCCGGATGACTTCAAACCCGTGCAGCACGCGCATCTCTGCCGCCGTCTGGCCTTTTGGGAGAAGTGCGCTCAGCGCGTGAAGCGGTCACTGTTTCCAGTTGAAGGAGGCGGCGCTTACGGTCGAGCCCGCCGGCGTACCCGTGCATCCCGCCGTTGCTGCCCACGACGCGGTGGCAGGGGACAAGAATGCTGAGCGGGTTTTGTCCCGTGGCCGTTCCGGCCGCACGCGGCGCATTGGGTGCACCGGCGCGTTGGGCGAGTTCGGAGTAAGAGATCGTCCGGCCAAACGGAATCGCCGAGATCTGCCTCCAGATTGCTTGTTGAAAGCTCGTGCCCTCGTAGCGCAACGGCACCGAAAAGGCCGTGCGGGATCCGCTGAAATACTCGGCGAGTTCACAGGCAGTTTGTTTCAGGACGGCTTGATCCGGGTTGTGCTCCCAGCCGCGGGTGGGGGGCGCGTGTTTCTCGCCAGCGAAATAAACGCCGCGCAGGTGGGTTTCATCGGCGACCAAGAGCAGGTCACCGAGCGGGGACGGAAGAATCGTGAATGAGTTCATAAGGTGGATGAGAAACATTGGAAACATTGATCCAGAGGTGAACGGCCGCGTAGGCGCGCCAGGGACGCCACTTCTCGGCGAGTTGCAGGACTTTTTTGGCGTTAGGTTCTCCAAGTGCCTTGCGGATGCCGAGGTCGGTGTGCGGAAAAGCGTCGGGCCACGCAAGCGCGCGCATGGCGAGGTATTGGGCGGTCCATTCACCGATACCGGAGATCTTCCGCAGGGCCTGCAGCGTTTCCTCGATGCGCCGCCCCGGCTCCAGCGCCAAGGCGCCCGCCGCGATGGCCCGCGCGGTCGCCAGCAGCGTCGTGGCGCGGGCGCCGGTCAGACCGGCTTGACGCACCGCCTCAACGGGGGCCGCAGCCAGGTCCGACGCAGTGGGGAAGAGGCGGGTGAGCGACGGCACCGGCGTGGGAAGCGGCGTGCCGAACCGCAGCGCGAGCCGTCCCGCCAGCGTCCGAGCGCCCGCCACCGAAACCTGCTGACCCAGGATGGCCCGCGCCGCCATCTCAAAGCCCTCAAAACTGCCGGGCACCCGCAGGCCCGGATGGGCGTCAGCCAGCGGGCCGAGCGTCGCGCGAATGGCGGCGGGATCGGCGTGCAAGTCAAAGAGCCGCCGCACGCGCTCGAGCGCCACGGCGCACACCGGCAAGAGCGAGTCGGAGAGGCGCACCGTCAACCGGTTTTGCTCCGGCTCGTCGCCGACCTGAAGGTAGCCGCTGAACGCTCGGCCTTGCCGCTCGATACGCACGGTCCGCCAATAAGCACCGTCGTGGACGGCCTCGACGTGCGGGATGGCACGCCGCCCGAGGAACTCGAGCATCCGGGGCCACGCAAACGGCGGCCGGTAACCCAGGTGGAAGGCGAAGCCCGCCATTTCGCCGGCCGCCGGCTTTCCACGCCAGGCGCGCAATTGGCTTGGCGAGACCCGGTAGCGCGCCTTGAGCAGCGCATTGAAGCGGCGCAGGCTTTTGAAGCCGCTCGCCAGCGCCACGGAAGCGACCGGCAACTGCGAATCGGTCAACAGGTGCCTGGCCAGCAGCAGCCGCTGCGTCTGCCAGAACTCCACGGGTGACACGCCGAACTCCTCGTGAAAGGCGCGACGCATCTGGCGGCCGGTGACCCCAAGTTCCTGCGCGAGTTCGTCCAGCGAGCGTTCGGCCAGGAAATCAGTGCTGATGTAATAAGCGGTCCGACGGGCCAGCTGGCTGCTGATTTCCATGGGGCTGTTGCCGGGCGCCAATTCGGGCCGGCAACGTTTGCACGGCCGATAACCGGCAACCTCTGCGGCAGCGGCGTGGCTGAAGAACGTGCAGTTTTTGCGCAGCGGTATTTTGACCCGGCAAATGGGGCGGCAGTAAATACCGGTCGATTTCACCGCAACGAAGAAGCGCCCATCAAACCGCGCATCGCGCGTGAGGAGCGCTTCATAACAATGGTGCGCGTTGAGGGTCACGCCACCAATGTACCGCGCCCGGGCCGTGGCGCTGGCCGTTTTCGGACATCGAATTTGCCGGCGATCAGAGGGCGGCTGCGAGAATTTTCCACACGACGATAAGACCGCAGGATGGACAACTACTGAGAGGCAATCCCAAACCCGCAGTGCTGAAACCACCTGCGCCGGCCTTCGCTGTATGAGCAACTACCTTCCCGTCGATGCATCGTGCTTACATTTGAAGATCGGCAACAGCAGGTACCCGATCAGCCGGCATCTTTTGCTGTGCCTGCCGGCAGGTTGCGCGTAGCTCCGGCGATGCGTTATAGCTACCAACGTCACTATAGTTTGAAAGCAGCAGGAAGATTGACGCTCACCGGCCGATCTTTAACAATCCACGCCGGCTCAGGAACCCGACTGCCGGCGCCCGGATGAAATCTGACCGGCCGGCACGGTTCCGGCGCAGAAAACAGATTCTCTCCTTTTTTCGGTCAACGCCATGCAACCAGGCTCTCATCCAGTGCGTCGTCGCTTCAGCATACTAGCCGCCGGCATAATTCTCCTCCTACTGGGCGGCGGCTGTCTCATCGCATGGGCCCTCAGTGCGCCCAAGCCGGCAACTCTAACCTGGGACGCTCCGGTGGTCCGTTCGTCCATCATGAGTTTCGCGTACAAGACTTACGGCAACCCGGAGGTCGACCACGGCAAGTACTACCTCAGCAAGATGGTACTTAAGAATTCCGGGGGCCGAAGCATCCGGAATCTATCGGTCAGCTACCAGATTCCGGACTACATCAGTTGGACCACCCCGGAGGTAATCCGCGAATTGCCGCCGGGCTACTCCACTTCTTCGGTGTTCTACCCACGGCTGCCTGAGAAAATTGCCCGCCTGGATAACCGCACCAACGCCACGCTGGAGATAAAGCTCCAATGGAAAGAAGGAGATGCCAGCGCCGTGCAGGAACAGGTTTTGCACCGCGACTTCGTCATCCTCGGGCGCAATGAGGTCCAGTACTGCGATCTTGCACCGGATGACATCATCTCTTTTTACGATACGCTGAACCTGGGGCAGTTCACGATGTGCATGGTCACCCCGAACGATCCCGTGGTGAAGCAGTACGCCGCAGAGATCACCAAACGCACCGGGGGAACATTGGCCGGAATCAATACGGGCAACAGTTCGGAGGATGTTAAATCGGTCATCGAGCTGATGAGGGCGACTTACGATTACATGAAGGAGACCGGCCTTAGCTATGTAAGCGCCGAGGGCGTGCCGGAAATCATCGGCGATGAAAAGCGGCTGATCCAGACCGTCCGCATGCCTCGGGACGTCATCATGACCAATTCGGGGCTTTGCATTGAATTGACGCTCCTGTGGGCCTCGCTGATGACCTATTGGGGCTGCGATGCATACGTGATTTTTATCCCGGGCCATGCCTTCATCGGCGTGCAAGCGGCCGGGCAGGGGTTTTTCCTGGAATGCACCGCGATCACGCCAAAGGCCGTCGGCCAAAACCAGGTGGTGCCGTTCGAGAAGGCGATCCAAATGGCGGGGGAGACCTTCCAGAAGCAGCAGTACAAGATAACCTATCCCGTTCGGCAATATCGCGTTCAGGGATATGCCCCACCCGAACTGACTGATGTGGACACCGACCGGATCCACACCATGCTGGTGAGCCGTGAACCGCAGGGCCGCCCGCCCGCCAACGCGCCCCGTTACGTTGAAGGCGGGGGCGGCAACGACGAGCAGGCGCCGGCAGGCGAATTGGCTCACTACCAGCATCGTGCCGGATTGGTCGGCTTTGACTACCCGCAAGCCTGGCAGGTTCAGCAGGCGCAACCGAACTTCGGGATCACGTTTGACGTGCAAGAACCCGCTTCCCTGGCAACCATGCAGGTATTGGAGGTTCCGCGGGCCTCGACGGTGCCGGCGGCTTTCCGCGAACTCTCTCAAGTGTTTGCCCGCGTGGGTACCTACCCCCACCTCGATCAATCCAGCCAACAGGGAGAAATCAGCGTGCTGTTTGGCCACACGAGCAACCGTGCCGGCAGTACCCGGTGGGTAGCGCTCATGCGGCCGGTACAAGGGGGTGTCATCGGCGTCGTCGCCGGCTGCCCGGCTGCGCTCTTCGAATCCAAAAAGGCGGAGCTGATGCAACTGCTCGGCACCGTTCGTTTCCAATGAAAAAGGCATTTGCGGCGTTAGTGATCGGTGTCGTGCTGAACGGTTTGGTGGCCCTCGGGTCCGCCGTCGCAACGGAGCACATTGACATGGACGTGGTTGAAAATGTCCAGCCGGACGGGGATGGCTCAATCACGGTAAACTTTCACTTATCGGCTCAGCAATGGCTGATATGGCGGGAGCAGTACGGTGAGCACCCGGATGTCCTCTGGCGTGACATGAAGCAATTGTTTGCTCGTTACGTGTTGGACAAAATCGATCTCAAGAAGGACGACATGCAACGCTCGGCGACCGTCACCCTGCAGGGGCGGGCCTTCACCCAGATTCGGGGCGATGCCACCCGCGCAGTGGAGGTGCCCAAGGATTTTCATCCGGTTTCCAACTCCGGCCGGGAATGGGTCTTCAGCTTTGTGAACCAGGCTTCAATGGGCGCCCCGATCCTGAACCAGAACAATCGCATCGTGCTGCCGCCAAACGCCACGAACGCCCATTACGAACCGGCCGGGAGCGGCGGTTTTGTCGTGTACGACCTGCCGGAGAACGGGGCACAAAATCCAATGCTTTTGATTGCCGGCTTTGCCCTCACGCTCCTCGGCCTGGGATTAACCGTACCAGGGATGATCCTGGCCCGGCGTAAACCGGCCGTGGCCACCTGAGCCGATTAAATCATCCTTGTTTTGACAAGGCTAATTTCCTTGTTACCGTAAACAGGTGGCAAAGGTTACCAGCAAGCTCCAGTTGACATTGCCAAAAGCCGTTGCCGACGCTCACGCTGTCCGGCCCGGAACCGAGGTGCAGTTCGAGTCTGCCGTCGACTGCATCCGTCTGCTGATCGGCAAGCCTCGGCCGCGCTTGTCAAAAGACGAAAAATTAAGGCTTTTTCGAGAAGCCAGAGAACGACAAACGGCGCGTAATCGACGATTTACTTGCGTCGAAGCTCCTCGGGATCGCGGCTGGCGGCGAGAGGACGCTTACGAGCGTGGCAGAACTCGTTGATACCAACGTGCTGGTCTATCGGGTCGACCCGCGCTTTCCGGCCAAGCAGGCTCGGGCCGAGGAGCTGCTGGAACGGCTGGTGATTTCCGAGGAATGTCGAATCCCTCATCAGGCGTTGGTTGAATTTTATGCGGTCGCAACGCGGCCTCTGCGGGACCTTGAAAGGCCCCTTTTGGAATTTAATGAAGCGCGTGAAGAGATCGAGATACTGCTGCTGACGTGCACGATACTCTATCCTGTTGAGAACGTCTTGCGGTTGGCGCTGCATTGGCGGGGCACCTACGGGCTAAACTGGTTTGATGCCCACTTGCTTGCCTATGCCGAGCACTATGGCTGCTCAACCCTTTACTCAGAAGATTTTCAGGACGGGCGCTACTACGGCACGGTGAGAGTAATAAACCCCTTCACGTGCTGAGGATGCAGGTTCGGTCACACGGCGGCCGCAGCGAGGAGGGCGGGCACAACGTAAGAGTTCACACGGCGAACACGGCGAGCCACGGCGAACACGGCGGAAAGAGGGGAGAGTTCGGAGTTCGGGGTTCGGAGCGGCAGAGAATGCCACAAATGACACCGGGTGTCGGGTGCCGGGTAAGAGAGACGCTATATCCGTCGTGTGCCCCCTAATCTGTGTAATCTGTGGATGTTTCCTCTTTTCTGCGTTCATCTGCGTGTTCTGCGGATGATTCCTGTCTTCCCGGCACGCCTCCGAACTCCGAGCCCCGAACTCCGAACTCTCTCCCCCTCTTTCCGCCGTGTTCGCCGTGGCTCGCCGTGTTCGCCGTGTGAACTCTTACGTTGTGCCCGCCAAATCGCCGTGCCCGCTGTGTGACGCTAAGCCAGCCAGTTGCCGCCGTCGA
>JAFBAP010000187.1 GCA_019247695.1 Verrucomicrobiota bacterium
GGGTGCAAAAGCTGGCGCAGCGCAGAGCAGCGGGCGTGCCAAGGCCTAAAAGAACCATAAAAAAGGGGTTTTACCAGAGGGGCGGGCCCGGGCCGGGCGGGCCCGGCCGGCCCCCGCTAGGCAAAAAGGCCCTGCCCCCGCCCTTCCTGACCCGGAAAATTTTGCCGTGCGTGCCCGCTTCAGGCAAAATTCCACTGTTCCGTGTGCCGGATATCGATTCGGAGCAACGCCAGGTCCGGATCGGAAACGCCCTGCGGGAACCAGCGGCTCAGTTCCGTCGTCCAAAGTTTTTGGAGCAATTTTTGATCGTGGACCACCTGAGCTTGTCCGGTAACGGACACGTATGCTTCCTTTTCAGGGGAGGCAAACGTGACGTTCACCGCCTGGTGCTCCTGCGCTTCGGCAACCTTCGGCGTGTGTTCTTTGGTGATAAACCAGAGCGCATCCTGATCCAGGCCGGCGCACACCATCGGTCGCGAACGTAACCCGCCGTCCTTCTCCTGGGTGGTTAACATTGCCACCCGGATACTTTTAACTGCCTCGCCGAGAGCTTCGCTTGCGGAGGGTTTCGAATCTTGAGCCATAATTGCTTTCCGTGGATTCCCTGGAAGGTGAGGGCATCCCATGTTCGGCCGGTCCTGCAAACTGGATGTAACCGGACGGGCGTGCCGGAGGCGCGTCACGAGGCCAATCCCCCTACGGCCGCCGTGTGACCTTAATCTGTGTCAATCTGTGTAATCTGTGGATGCTTTCCTCTTTTCTGCCTTCTCTGCGTGTTCTGCGGATGATTTAATCTTTCCGCCGTGGTCGCCGTGGCTCGCCGTGTTCGCCGTGTGAACTCTTACGTCGTGCCCGCCACCCCCGCTGTGGCCGCCGTCCCGAGCTTCGAACCCCCAAACGCCAGACTTTACTCGGCACCCGCCACTCCCCTTCTTCATTTGGGGCATTCGAAAAAGAAAGGCGCATTCCTGGAGAAAGCGCCTTTCCGATTAACCGGTGGCTCCCGTGAGGGCGACCGCGGTTAATTTATGATTTCCTCTAAGCTTATCACCTGGACGCCGCTTGCTGGTTAACGCGGCTTTCAGCGATTTCCGTCAATTTCTTGTCTGCCTCTTTTTCCTCGTCTAACGTTTGTTCAAGGATCTGGGAAATCTGGTTTTCACCGACCTGCCGCGCCAAAGTGCGAGCCGTGCCGTACCCGGCCATTTCGTAATGTTCAACCCGCTGAGCGGCGCCGATCAACCCGGCATCAATCACATTCTTATCGCCCTGAGCCTTCACGAAGTGCTGGCCTTCCGTGACCAACCCCTTCATCGCTTCACAGGTTTCACCCTGCGGTTTTTCGCCGAGCTGTTCAAATATCCGGTCCAGACGGGTCACGTGCTCCTGGGTCTGGTTCAGGTGCATTTCGAAGGCCGACTTCAACTGAGAAGAGCCGGCGGCCTCAGCCATCTTAGGCAGCGCGTCGACCAGCTGGTTTTCGGCACTGTAGAGGTCCCGCAACTCCTCAAGCAGAAGATCACGAACGGAATTCAACTTAAGGGATGTAAATCTCATAACGTAATGGTTCGCACCGCCCCGGCCTGATGGTCGTTTTACGAGTACGTCAGGTTAAAGCCGGTCCAGAAATTCGAGGCCCGTCGCCTTCGGTTCCAGGTTTTTCGCCTTCAGCCACTCGGCGTTGAACAGGCGGGAAAGGTAACGGGCACCGGAATCGCAAAGGATCGTGGTGATCAACTGGCCGGGGCCATAATCCTTCGCCGCCTTGACGGCGCCGCACACGTTGATGGCCGAGGACATCCCGAGAAACAACCCTTCGTGCCGCAAGAGGTGGTAAACCATTTCGATCCCGAGGGCGTCCGGGATCCGGTAGGCACGATCGACCTCGATTCCTTCAAGATTTTTTGTTACCCGGCTCTGGCCGATCCCTTCAGCAACCGAATCACCATCATTGATTTCGGTGTGGCGATGGGTAAACCAGGACCACATCGCCGCCCCGTAAGGGTCGGCGCAGATGACTTTGATCCGGGGATCGCACTCCTTCAGAAAAATGCCGGTCCCGGCCAGCGTTCCGCCGGTGCCGATCGAGGCCACGAAGGCAGTCACCCGGCGATCGGTCTGTTCCCAGATTTCCGGCCCGGTCGTTTGGTAATGGGCGCGGCGATTGGCCAGGTTATCAAACTGGTTGGCCCAAAAGCCATTCCCGGTTTCCGCCGCCACCCGCTCCGATACGCGGATGTAATTGTTCGGATTGCTGTAAGGCGCATCCGGGACGGTTCGGACTTCGGCGCCCATGGCACGCAGGCCCTCGATTTTCTCCTGCGACACCGTTTCGGGCACCACGATGATACAATGGTAACCGCGCGCGTTTCCCACCAGCGCCAAGCCGATCCCCGTGTTGCCGGCGGTCCCCTCGACGATCGTGCCACCGGGGGCCAGCGCTCCCGACTTTTCGGCTTCGAGCACAATCCCAAGCGCAGCCCGATCCTTTACAGATCCCCCGGGATTCATAAACTCTGCTTTACCGTAGATTTCAGACCCGGTGGCTTCGGAAAGGGCATTGAGGCGGATCAAGGGTGTGCGACCGATCGCCTCAGAGAAACCGGCTGTCCGGAATCCGAGGGCAGAAACGCTCAACTCTGGCTGCATCCGTGAAGGGTACATCATTCCTGCGGTTGTGACAGACCGACCTGCACGGCGGCCCGGTGCCGGCGCCGCGGCACGTCCGGCCCGGCCTCCGGCTGGTTTAACTTCGTGAAATTCTGAAGTTCAATGCACATCCCCTGCCATACCCTTCTGCGTACAGTTAGGGGCTGCACTGGGACTGATTCTTGCTATGCCTCGCCTTTCTGAAGCTGATATCATCGATCGCCTGCGTCACGTCAGGTTCCCGGGTTACAGCCGGGATATCGTCAGCTTTGGACTGGTGCGGGAAGTGAAAGTTGCCGGCGGCGACGTTCTGGTCCGCCTGAACGTCGCGACCAACAATCCTGCCGTCCCGCAGCAGCTGAAAACCGACGTTGAACAGGCCGTCCGGGGCATGGTAGGGGTAAGTTCGGCGAAGGTCGTCATCGATATCAGTACCCCCCCGGAAACGGGCGGGGCGACGCCTGGAACGACGGCCATTCCGGGTGTAAGATACGTGGTCGCCGTTGCCAGCGGCAAAGGTGGCGTGGGCAAATCGACGGTGGCCGCCAACCTGGCGGCGGCCTTGCAGCAGAGCGGAGTCAAAACCGGCTTGTGCGACTGCGACATCTACGGGCCGTCCATCTCGCTGATGTTCGGCGCCACCCACGAGCAGCCGATGGCCACGGCGGAGGAGGTCATCATTCCGCTGGAACGCTACGGGATTAAACTGATGTCCATGGGTTCGCTTCTGGAAGATGATTCACCGGCGATCCTTCGGGGGCCGATGGTGACCCGGGCAACGCAGCAGTTCCTTCGCCAGGTAGACTGGTCAGGGCTCGATTACCTGGTTCTGGACCTGCCCCCGGGCACCGGCGACATCCAACTCACGGTCGTCCAGACCGTAGCTCTCAACGGCGCAATCATCGTCACCACCCCTCAGGAAGTGGCTTTGATCGACGCCCGGAAGGCTAGCGCGATGTTTGCCAAAGTGAATGTCCCGGTGCTGGGGATCGTCGAAAACATGAGTTTTTTCCTGAGTCCCAACGATGGAACCGCTTACCACATTTTTGGTGAAGGAGGGGGCGCCCGGGAGGCCAAACGGCTGCGTGTTCCTCTGCTGGGCCAGATCCCGCTTGACATTGAAACGCGTGAAGCCGGTGATCGGGGCATGCCTATCGTTTTTGAGAATTCCAAGAACCCGGTGGCGCAGGCATTTATGCGCATGGCCGCACAGCTGCGACAACAAATTGAGGAGCTTCCGCACACCCGGTAACCCCTTGGTTGTCTATGGCCAGGTTACTAATAAAGTCGTTGACTTCGCGCTCCGGGCTCTCCCAAAATAGAGAATCATCCATGGAACCCCCACGGGAAGATGCAACTGAACTGGTAAGAAATTCTGTCTTGTACAAAGAATTCCTGGCCGAGCGTGAGGAAATCCTGCGTCACAAATGGATTGAAAGCGAAAAAGCCGGTTACGACATCGGCTTTGAGCGTGCGCTGCTGGATTGGATCGTGAAGTACCGATCGGCCTGGCGTGAGAAACGCCAGCGCCAGATGAAAGGCTCCTGAGATCCTCCCGGCTGAGTTAAGTCTTTGGCCGGCGCGTCTCGTTTGAATTCGTCCGGTAAGATCCTGCAAGCAGGTTAGGCATGGTTCATACGCTCACGATCCTGGACGCCGGTGAAATTGCTCGCGCGTTGCGCCGGATGGCCGGTGAGATCCTGGAGCACAATCCCGATCCGGCTGCTTTTGCCCTCGTCGGTATCCCTTTGCGCGGGCCTGAACTCGCCCGCCGTCTTGCCGATTTGATGATGCAAATCGAAGGGCGCCGCCCGCACGTCGGGGCGGTCGATGTGTCGATGCACCGCGATGACCTGAAGCTGCGCCGGTCGTTGCGAAGCGTTCATCCGACCGAATTGCCGTTCCAGGTCGAAGACCTTACCCTCATCCTGGTGGATGACGTTTTGTTCACCGGCCGGACTTGCCGCGCGGCGATGGATGCGATCTCATCTTTCGGGCGCCCCGCCCGCATCCAGCTTGCCGCCCTGCTGGACCGCGGTCACCGGGAGCTGCCGATCCAGCCCGATTACGTCGGGAAAAGTATACGGACCGCACGCCACGAACTGATCAAGGTCCGGCTGGAAAGTATCGACCACGAGCCTGATTCGGTTCACCTTCAGAAGCCCGCACCGTGAACACTCCGGATTTGGCCCAGGCCGTTGATTGGCGGCGGAAAGATCTCCTGAATATCCGCGAGCTCGAACGGTTTGAAGTCGAAACCATCCTCGACACCGCCTCCGCCTTCAAAACCGTGGGGGTGCGGGACATCAAAAAGGTTCCGGCCCTGCGTGGGAAGACGTTGATCAACTTTTTCGTCGAGCCGAGCACGCGGACCCGCATTTCGTTCGAACTGGCGGCGCTACGCCTCAGCGCTGACGTGATTAACATGTCGGCGGCCATGTCGAGCCTGCAAAAGGGTGAAACCCTCAAGGACACAGCCAGAAACCTGCAAGCCCTGCAGGCGGACATCATTGTCCTGCGGCACGCCTCGGCCGGCGCCCCCAAGTTTCTGGCGGAACGTCTCGAAGCGAGCATCATTAACGCCGGAGACGGCGCGCACGAACACCCCACCCAGGCGCTGCTGGATGTCTTTACCATCCGGGAACATTTTCAGCGGGTGGCCGGCCTGAACGTGGTGATTGTGGGCGACATCCTTTTCAGCCGGGTTGCACGCTCAAACCTGTGGGCCCTTAAAAAACTCGGCGCCAACGTCATCCTGGTCGGGCCGAACACCCTGGTTCCGCGCAATTTCGAAGAAGTGGGCGTATCGGTGGCACGTTCCCTCGACGAGGTTCTACCGTCGGCCGACGTCGTTAACCTGTTACGCATCCAGCATGAACGGCAGCGGAAAGAGTATTTCCCCAGCTTGAACGAATACGTCCGCTTTTTCGGGTTGACGAAAGAACGGGCCGCCCGCCTGCGGCCGGGTTGCCTGGTGATGCACCCGGGGCCGATCAACCGCGGCGTTGAGATCGACAGCGAGGTCGCGGACGGGCCGCAGAGCGTCATCCTCGAGCAGGTCACCAATGGATTGGCGGTGCGTATGGCCGTGCTCTATCTGTGCAGCACCGCTGCGCGGCAGGCTGCACATGAGTAACCTGATTATTCGCCAGGGCCGGATCATCGACCCGAGTTCCCGCCGCGATGAGATCGCGGACTTGTTTGTGGCCGCCGGCAAGCTCAGTGCCGATCCGCCTCCGGACCCGGTCGAACTTATCGACGCGTCAGGTTTGGTGGTGGCGCCGGGCCTGATCGACATCCATGTTCATCTGCGAGAGCCGGGCCAATCGCATAAGGAGACGATCGAGACCGGCACGGAGGCGGCTGCCGCGGGCGGTTTCACCTCCATCGTTTGCATGCCGAATACCAGTCCGCCGCTTGATAATCCGAGCGGTGTCGCCTGGGTGCTTGACCGGGCGAAACGGGTCGGAACGGTCAACGTTTACGCTACCGGCGCGATCACCAAAGGATTGGCCGGTGAAGAAATGGCCCCGATCGGGTCCATGGTGCAGGCCGGGGTGGTGGCCATCACCGATGATGGCCGCTGCGTGCAAAATCATGAACTCATGCGGCGTGCCGTCGAGTACGCCAGGATGTTTGATCTGGCCGTCTTCGATCATTGCCAGGACTATTCGCTCGTGGGCAACGGGGTGATGCACGAAGGACGATGGAGTACGATCCTGGGGCTGCCCGGCTGGCCGCGCGCCGGTGAGGAACTCATCGTGATGCGCAACCTTCTGCTGGCTGAGCTCTGCGAGACGCGCATCCACTGCCAACACGTCAGCTCCGGGGGAAGCGTGCGGCTGCTGCGGGAGGCACACCGGCGGGGCGTGCCAATCTCAGGCGAACTTTGCCCGCATCACATTGCCCTGACCGACGATTCGATTCGTCATTTCGATACCAATTACAAGATGAACCCGCCGCTGCGTACGCAAAAGGACATCGACAGTCTTTTGGAAGCCGTGGCCGACGGCACCATTTTGGTGTTGGCCAGCGATCACGCCCCGCACGCCGCGTTCGAAAAGGAAGTGGAGTTTGACCAGGCGCCGTTCGGCATTCTGGGCCTTGAGAGCGAACTGGGTTTGTTTCTGACCTTGTTGATCCACCGGCACCGCGTGATTGACCTGCCGAAGCTGATCGAGATGTACACTGCCCACCCTGCGAAGCTTCTTCGCCTCGCCAAGGGCACGCTCCAACCCGGCGCGGACGCGGATGTCACCCTGATCGACCCGGACCTGGAATGGACGTACCGCGTAAAGGAGAGCCGCTCGAAATCCCGAAACTCACCGTTTGAGGGCTGGCAGCTCAAAGGGCGCGCCGTGCGCACGATCGTCGGCGGAAAAACCGTCTGGCGACACGAAAAGTGATACCGTTCAGACAGTTATCTCGGTAGAGTGCCGGCCCAGGGGGGCGTCGGCTCCGAAGAATGCGCCGTACCCGGTTGAATCGGCCGTCCGGCGGGAATGCCAGGGGGGCGTCCCCTCCTGCGCCCCCGTTTCAGCACCCAGACTTATTCCGAGTCGTCTGGCGGCGGCACCGGCTGAACCGGCTGGCTGTATCGATCCGGCGGCACGGAACGGTAAGGGTAATTGTAGGAATCCGGCGAACCCCGTCCCTGTTCGTAGGCCTCACCGGTAGCCTCAAGCGAAATGGTGTCCTGGCCGGTAAACTTCTTCTGGAACCACCCACCGATCCGCCGGGCAGCCCGCTCGGTCTTGTTCACCACCGTCTCGCCGAAATGCACCACCGTTTCGCCGTATCGATGCGCTTTGCCGGTCAAACTTTCGTCCTGCTGAGAGTAGGTACCGGGGTTGTAGTACGAGTACGAAGAGTCCGGAGGCGGCGCTTCCGAATACGTATTTTGCTGGGCGTAATAACGGCCGCGCCCATCCGGGTAACTCCGGCTGGAATCGTCGTCGTAGCCGCGAACTCCGGACGTCGTCGCGGCGTATGCTCCCTGGCCGGCCTGCGAACCAGGCCCGGGCGGAGTCGGCATCGCGGCGTAAGCCTGGTCCGTCTCATGGGTTCGCAAGGCGGGTGACACGGGTTTTCTGGGCACCGACGCGACGCTGCTGACGGGAACCCAGTCTCTGGCGGCAAGCACGTTCCCGTTGTCAGCGGCGATCTTTACCGTCCCGACGAGACGCTGCTGTTCGTCCAGCAGGGCAACGGTCCACACCGGCTTGCCCGAGACCGGGTCGGAAGTCAGCGTATAGTCGAGCGCGTCGAAGCCGACGTGGTGGCGCCGCGCTTCCGTTTCCGCGACGGTGAATGCACCGTCCGAGTCCGTGTTCAGGTTACTGAGATCGATCGGCTTGCCGCCGGGACGTTTCACGGGAGCGCGCTCGGCGTTGATACGATTGGCGACGACGTCAAATTCGCGCAAGCCACCGCGTGCCCCCGGGTCCTCGACCAAGACCGTCCAGTTGATCGGCTGGGGGTGTCCGGAGCGACCCGAAATCGCCACGACATGGTCGAGGGACTTTTCACCCTGCTTTACGCCGATCGCCCGCAGCGCCTTGTACGCGGTATCCTCGGCTCTTGCAATCGCACCGACGCCCAGTAAGACCGACGAAATCAGAACCAAACGCCTCATCACAATCTACCCTTTTAAGGCGAGTCCGGCCCATTGGCCAGAAAAAGGTTCGGCGTTCGGCGTTCGGCGTTTGGAGTTCGGGGCGGCAGCGTACCGGGCGTGGTGCGGTCCCTTTTTAATCTGCATAATCTGCGTAATCCGTGGATGATTTCTCTCTTCTGCGTCCTTCTGCGGATCCGCCGCTCGCAGCCCTGCCGCCTGGCACGATGTGAGCGTGGGCGACGGATAATCGTCCTTCCCGCCGTGTTCGCCGTGTCTCGCCGTGGCGCCGTGTGATTCCTCTCCGCTGCGGCCACCGTGTGCCCGAACCCCGAACTCCTCTCTCTGCGGCCTCGACCCGGGCCGGAGAATTGTTTAGAGTCCTTTCTGAATCTGATGGAGGATCGCAGCGGCACAACGCTCACCGACAAGGACCTGGAACGCTCAGTCACGCTCTACAAGGGGTTACTCGAGGTCAGCCGGCTGATCAGTTCAATCACCGATATGGACGAACTGCTGGCCGCGATCCTGGACGTTGCCCGGCGCGTGATGGCGGCTGAAGCCAGTTCGTTGTTCCTGGTCGACGAAAAGACGGGCGATCTCGAGCTGACGATCGCCCGCGGCAAACGCCCTGCTGCCGCCGCGTCGCTGCCGATTAAGGTTCCGCGCGGCAAAGGCATTGCCGGCTGGGTCCGGCAACGGCGTCAGAGCTTGCTGGTGGAACACGCTTATGATGATCCGCGGTTCTATCCGGAAATGGACCGGTCGACCGGGTTTATCACCCGCTCGCTGATTGCGGTGCCGCTCTTCCAGGATGCGCAGGACATCGGCGTGCTGGAAGTGCTTAATCCCTTGGGGAAACCGGCCTTCGACGACCTCGATCTCGAGGGTTTCCAAGCCTATGGCGATCTGGTGGCGACCTCGATCCAAAAGTTGCGTCTGATCAAGCGCGAAGGTGAACGGCGGCAATGGGAAAAAGACCTGGTACTTGCCACGGAGATTCAGCACTCGTTTCTGCCCGATGTGCTTCCGTCCACTGAACTGCTGTCGCTCGCAGCCCATTACCGGCCCGCTAAAGACATCGCCGGCGATTTCTATGACGTCTTTGAACGTGACCCAGGCGAATTTTACTTTGTGGTCGGCGACGTTTCGGGTAAAGGCGTTTCGGCTGCGCTGATGATGGCCCAGGCGCTCAGCATGCTCCGCCTGATCGTGCATTCGGGCATGTCACCGGGCGCTGCGCTTGCTCGCTGGAACGGCCGGATCTGCCGCCGGACGGTTCGCGGCATGTTTATTACCGCCATCCTGGGCCGAATCCGTCCCGAGCAAGGCCTGCTTGATTTCGCCGCGGCCGGGCACGTCGGTCCTTTGCTGCGGCAGGCGAACCTGGAAATTCGGGCCCCGGCCATCGCGGCAGCGCCTCCGCTCGGAATCGTTTCGGATCTTGAGTTTCCCGTAAACCAAATCAAGTTGTTGCCTGGAGACCAGGCCATTTTCTATACTGATGGCCTCGTGGAATCTTTTAATGCCGCACGGGAGCCGTTCTCCTTGGATCGGGTCAGGGCCTTGCTGGCGAGACCCTACGGCCGAGGAGGTGCGGAGATCCTCGATGCGCTAATGACGGAAGAAGCGATTCACCGCGGTAAAGTGCCACCGCACGATGACCTCACGATTTTAGCCATTGGTTTGAAATGAAGAAGAAGATCGAGTTTGCGAGCCACCCGGCCAATCTCTGGCTAGTCCGGCATTGCGTACGACAGTTTCTTCAGGATCATTCATTTACGAGCAGGGAAATCGATCTGATGGTTTTGGGCGTGGATGAGGCATGCACGAACATCATTCGCCACGCTTACCATCTGGCGGAAGATCAGCTGATTTGTCTCTCCCTGGAATCCTACCAGCAAGGAGTCCGGTTCCGCCTGCGTGATTACGGCGAAGGCTTTGACGGTACGCGGTACACCAGCCGGTCTCTGGACAGCCCGCGTCCCGGCGGCCTCGGCATGCACCTGATCCGGCATGCGTTCGACCACGTTCACTATCTGATGAAGCGAAAGGGCACCCTGCTGGTCCTGACCAAATTCCAAGGCAAGACCTCCGCCGTCGCCGCATCGACCGCGCTGGCGGGTTAAATGCCGTGAACGGCTTTTTTCGTGCAATCTTATGAGGCAAAAACTGCCGGGCGCGCCACAAATCACGGGGGACTTTCCGCCATTTGTGGCATTTTTCCGCTTGTGGCATTTGTGGCATTAAATGCGTGAGACCAAGCCCAGGGTCCTGATTGCTGATGACCAAAGCGATATCCTGAACGCTCTGGCGTTCATCTGCTCTGAGGAAGGGTATGAAACGATAACCGCCGATTCGCCGCAGGCGGTATTGGCCCTGGTGCGCTCAGGTGAGTTCGACCTGTTGTTGATGGACATGAACTTCGACGTCCGCGAAACGACCGGTGAGGGCGGGCTCGAACTCCTCCGGCAGGTTTTACAGCTCGACTCGCTCCTCAGCGTCGTGGTGATGACCGCCTACGGTTCGATCCCGCTCGCCGTTAAGGCGCTTCACCTCGGGGCCAAGGACTTTCTGCAGAAGCCGTGGGAAAACGAGCGCTTGCTGTCCATTCTGCGGACCCAGCTGCAGCTGCGCCGGGCCTTGCGCCGGCACGCCCGTCTGGAGGCGGAAAACCAGATTTTACGCCAGGCACAAACCATCCGGCCCGCGAGTTTCATTGCGCATTCGCCGGCCATGGAACGCATTGAGCGCGTCATCCGGCAGGTCGCACCCTCCGACGCCAACCTCCTCATCACCGGGGAGAACGGCACCGGCAAAGGGGTCGTGGCGCGCGCCATCCACCAGCTTTCGCCGCGGGCGCAAGGGGCATTTATCAGCGTCAACATGGGTGGACTGCCCGATTCCCTTTTCGAGAGCGAAATGTTCGGCCACGTAAAAGGCGCGTTTACCGATGCCCGCAGCGAACGGGTCGGCCGGTTCGAACTGGCGGACAACGGGACGATTTTCCTTGATGAAATCGCCAACCTGACCGCGCCGCAGCAGGCCAAAATCCTCCGCGTCCTGGAGACCGGCGAATTTGAGAAGGTCGGATCATCCAAAACCCTGCGGGTGAATGCCCGGGTCGTGAGTGCAACCAATGCCGACCTGCGGGCTGAGATTGGCGCCGGCCGGTTCCGCGAGGATTTATTTTTCCGGCTTAACACGATCGAGATTCACCTGCCGCCGTTACGTGACCGGATTGAAGACATCCCGGCCCTGGCCAATTACTTTCTTGACGAACTCGCGCACCGTTACCGTAAAGAGATCACGGGTTTAAGCCCGGCCGCCCTCGAACGGCTCAAGCGGCATTCCTGGCCGGGCAACGTCCGCGAATTACGGCACGCGCTTGAGCGTGCGGTGCTCCTCACGGGTGATGGGGAGATCAAAGCCGAAGACTTCGGGCTCCAGGGGCCGGGCCCCCGAGCCGCGTCCCTGGACGACATGGATCTGGAGTCGGTCGAAGCGCACCTGATTCGTAAAGCCCTTGATCGATGCGAAGGCAACGCCCTGCAGGCAGCCGAAATTCTAGGGCTCAGCCGCAGTGCTTTCTACCGGCGCCTGCAAAAGCACGGGATCAACCCAAAACCAAAGTAAGATGGGTTTGGAACATGATTGAAAGGTGCTCGGAATCGGGTAGGCTGCCATGCCGTGTCTGCTGGCGAACAAACATCGGCGGGAAACCCGATCGAGCAAGACCCTCGGCTGGTTGAATTCGTGGCTGCTTTCCGTGAATCGAAACATTATCTCCTGAATTCGGTAGCCATTTGGATGGCGCAGGCCGAACTGGGCAGCCGGAACCCTGATTTTCACGAAAAACTGGCTCAGTCGATCCTTGAACGCTCCGAAAAGCTGGTCGCGTTGACGCGGGAGACCGAGGCCAAGCTGAAGGCCTTTGTGCCTTACGGATGCGACGTAAGCCCGTCCCGGCATTAGCCGGTGTTCAACGGAATCCACTTTCCGCAGCCTACCGGTTGTGCTTTTGTGAGCATTTACCGGTTTTCGCCCGATGGCAGCTGAGAACATTCGTATCCAGGGTGCCCGCCAGCACAACCTGAAAGGGGTCAACGTCGAACTCCCCCGGGAACGGCTCGTGGTGGTCACGGGCCTGAGCGGCTCGGGCAAATCTTCGCTCGCCTTTGATACCTTGTACGCCGAAGGGCAACGGCGGTACGTGGAAAGCTTGTCGGCCTACGCCCGCCAGTTTCTCGACAAGATGGAGAAACCGGAGGTGGATTTTATCGAGGGGCTGTCCCCGGCCATCGCCATTGAGCAACGAGGCTCGGTTGCCAACCCGCGCTCGACTATTGCGACCACCACGGAGATCTTCGACTACCTGCGGGTTCTTTACGCCGCCATCGGCCAGCCGCACGACCCCATTACAGGCGAGAAGGTCTTCAAGCAGACGCCCCAGCAGATCGTCGACCAGATCATGGCTTTCCCGGAAGACACACGGGTCCTGGTCATCGCCCCGGTGGTACGAAACGAAGCGGGCGAGTTTCGCGACGTGTTGGAAAAGATCAAACGGGAGGGTTTCGTACGCGTCCGGATCGACGGGGAGATCCTGGAACTGGCCCGGCCGGAGCCGATCCGGCTCAGCCGCAACGTGCAGCATACGATCGAGGTGGTCGTGGACCGGCTGGTAATGCGGGAAGGGGTCCGCCCGCGTTTGGCTGATTCGGTCGATACCGCTCTACGCTGGGGCAACAATCGCGTGATCGCAGCCCGCCAGCGGCCCGGCGAAACCGGCTGGGAAGATATCCCCTACTCGACGGGTTATTGTAACCCGAAGACCGACTTCATCCTGCCGGAGCTCACCCCCAAGCATTTCTCGTTCAACAGCCTGGCCGGCGCGTGCCCGGCGTGCCAGGGGTTGGGCAGCGAAACCTTTTTCGATCCGGACCTCGTGGTTCCAGACCTGAAAAAGTCCCTGGCCGCAGGCGCGATCGCACCCTGGCGCAAGGCGCCCAAGAGCCTCCAGGCCTTTCGCCAAACCCTTCTTAAAGCCCTCCTCCGGGAGTTCGGGGGCGACCTGGAAACACCCTTCGAGGAACTGCCCAAGGACCTGCGCGGGGCTGTCCTTCACGGGACCGGCAACCGCGCAATTTCTTTCGAGTTCGGGGGTAAGGAGGTGAATCAACCTTTTGAGGGTGTGCTCGAGCAACTCGACCGACTGTTGGCCGAGACGGACAGCGAGGCGACCAGAACCCGTCTCAAGGCGTTTCAAAACCGGCGTACCTGCCGCGTCTGCCACGGGGCGCGGCTGCGGCCTGAGGTCCTCGCCGTGACGCTGGCGGACGAGCATGGCTCCGAACAAACTATCCATACGTTCTGCTCCCTGACGATCGGCAAAGCCCAGCGTTTTCTCGAGGAGATCGCCCTTTCCAAGCAACATCGGCTGATCGCCGCGGAGGTACTCCGCGAGATCTGGAACCGGTTGACGTTCCTGGTCGAAGTGGGACTCGGCTACCTGACCCTTAACCGCGAGAGCGGCACCCTCTCCGGGGGCGAGGCGCAACGAATCCGGCTCGGCACCCAGATCGGCTCCGGGCTCGCCGGCGTCCTTTACGTGCTGGACGAACCCAGTATCGGGCTGCACCAGCGCGATAACGACCGCTTGATCGCGACGTTGAAACGGCTGCGCGACCTCGGGAATACCGTCGTGGTGGTCGAACACGACGAGGATACCATCCGGGCCGCCGATTACGTGGTCGACCTCGGCCCGGGTGCCGGTCCCCGGGGCGGCCAGATCGTTGCGGCCGGATCGGTGGCCGAAATCGAAGCCAATTCCGATTCACTCACCGGCCAATACCTTGCGCGCCGGCTCACCATTCCCGTACCGCGGACGCGCGTGCTCCCGAAAGGGCTGCTCTATAATCAAGGCCAGCCGCCTGCACCCGGTGCGGACGGATGGCTTACCGTCGTCGGGGCCAGGGAAAACAATCTCCAGGACCTCACCGTTTCCTTTCCGCTCGGTTGCCTCGTGTGCGTTACCGGGGTGTCGGGCAGCGGTAAGTCAACCCTCATCGACGACATTCTCCGGCGCGCGTTGTTCCGGTATTTTTACAAAGCGAAAGACCGCCCCGGCGAACACAAGACAATCATCGGCCTCGACCAGATTGATAAAGCGATCATTATCGACCAGAGCCCCATCGGGCGTACCCCCCGCTCGAATGCCGCAACCTATTCGGGGGCGTTCGGTCCCATCCGCGACTTGTTCAGCCAGCTTCCCGCCTCGCGCGTGCGCGGGTACGACAGCGGCCGTTTCAGCTTTAACCTGAAGGGGGGCCGTTGCGAGAACTGCCAGGGTGACGGCGTGATCAAAATCGAGATGCATTTCCTGGCCGATGTTTACGTCCAATGTGAAATCTGCCACGGCGCGCGTTACAACCGGGAAACCCTGGAAGTCACTTACCGTGGCAAAAACGTTGCCGACGTGCTGGCCATGTCGGTGGACGAAGCGGCCCGGTTCTTTCGAAATGTCCCGTCCGTGTATGACCGGTTAGCGCCGCTGGTTGATGTGGGTCTGGGTTATCTGACGCTGGGCCAGTCTGGCACGGAGCTGTCGGGTGGCGAGGCGCAAAGGGTCAAACTGGCGGCAGAACTGGCCAAGAAAGCGACCGGTCGCACCCTGTACATTCTGGACGAGCCTACGACCGGGTTGCACTTTGCCGACATTCACCAGCTGCTCGGGGTACTGATGAAGCTGCGGGACCAGGGCAACACGCTGGTGGTCATCGAGCATAACCTCGAAGTGATCAAGTGCGCAGACTGGATTATTGATCTGGGACCGGAAGGCGGTACCCAAGGCGGACGGCTGGTCGGGCAAGGGACCCCGGAGCAGCTGGCAGAGATCGGCGAGAGCTACACCGGTCAATACCTCCGCAGGATGCTGGTTGAGGCGGCAGGCCGGGTCAGATGAGGCCAACCGTGAGCTGCTTCGCGGCTGAAGCGCCCGGCGGGGCGGGTAACGGGTAACGGGTAACGGGTAACGGGTAACGGGTAACGGGGGTCGGGTAACGGGGGTCGGGGGTCGGGGGTCGAGTGTGGAGTGTGGAGTGTGGAGTGTGGAGTGTGGAGTGTCGGGGGTTGTCCCGGGACGGTTGACCTTAGCCATGGACTTGAACGTTTGGTGCGAGTTAACGTTTCCCGTCTGAATGGGCGCAAATAAACAGGCCCCGAAAGTCGATTTCAGCCCCGAAGGGGCGGCAGATCATAGCCCAGGGTTCCGCCCTGGACTATGTTCCCGCGCCCCTTCGGGGCTGAGGGCCGTTGCCCTTCAGCTTGCTTCTATCGCCATGCTGGCAGCCACCAGCCTCGCCGGATCGGCCGGGGCCGGGCAAACCGGCGATCTCCTGGCCGAGGCGGAGCGGGCCGCCCGGGAAGGTGTGATCGAGGTGAGCATCATCAAACTTGAGCAGTACCTGCAGGGTTCGCCGGATCCGGCGTCGAGCCGTCGAGCCAGGATGCTGCTCGCGGAAGATTTTCTTAATGTGCGCAAAGGGACCGAAGCCCTGCGGGTTCTTGCCGGCCCGGATCTGCCTGTGCCCGAGGCGGATTTCCTGCGCGCGCGCGCGGCTTTGCGCCTGCAGCGCTGGGATACGGCGGAGAAAACCTATACACGACTCCTGCAGACGGCGCCCGAGCCCGCTCTACAGGAACGTGCGCGGCTGGGATTGGCCGCAGCCAGGTACGGCGCGAAAGATCTCGACGGCGCGTTGAAGGTGCTGGATTCGCTGCTGCAGGCGCCGGCTCCTTTAAACGAGCGCGCCGTTTTGCTCGCGGCGCAGATCTGCCTGGAGCAGGCACGCTTTTCGGATGCGCAAGCGTGGCTGGACCGCCTCGGAAATCCGGGACCGCGCGAGGCCATTCTGCGCCGGTGCCTGCAAGGTGAACTGTTCCTGAAGCAGGGACATACGTCCCAGGCCCGGCAGGCGTTTGAGGACGTCGTGAATGCGACCACCGGGAAAACGGGGCGCGCCCTGGTCATCGCTCAGACGGGCTTAAGCCAAATCGACCTGGCCGCGCAGGATTTCGAAGATGCGGAAACGCGAATCGAAAAGGTTATCGCCGACCAGCCCCGCACCCCGCTGCTGCCGCAGCTTTTCCGGACGTTATTCAATATCTACACGCTCGAAAGCAGCGCTTCGGGCAGCGATCTTGCCGGGTGGTCCGCAGAGGATCCCGCGGTCGCCGGCCCCGAACGGCCTGCTTACGCCCTCTTTTACCTGGGTAAGCTGGCCCAGAACCAGGGAGCGGCCGAGCGTGCGCATGACCTGTTCAAGCAGACGGCACAGCGTTTTGCGGACCAGGCTGCCGCCTCCTTGGCGATGATGGAACTGGCACAGGATGATTTATCGGCCGGACGGACGGATGAAGCCATTCGCCGGCTTGCCGGAACCGAACCCCAAAAGCTCGGGAACGAAGAGAGAACCGCCTGGTGCGCTCTGCTGGCGGAAGCTTACGCGCATAAGGGATCATTCGACCAGGCCCATGCGGCTTACGGCCGCGCCCTGGAAACCGCCGGCGGGCCAACCCGCGCGCGCGTCCTGTACAACATGGCCCTTTGTGCGCTCCGGCTCCGCAAAGACCAGCTGTTTGCCGACGACCGGAAAGCGCTCCTGGAAGCTGATCCCGAATCGGCGTGGTCGGGGGAACTGGAATTTCAGAAAGGCCGCTTGGAGGCGGCGGCCGGCGACCGGCGCGCCGCCACGCAAACGCTCCGCCAGTTTCTGGCGCATTACCCCAACCACGCGCGCGTTTCAGAAGCGCACCTGCTTCTGGCCGAGTGCACCTATCAGGCGAAACCCGTGAATTTCACCCGTGTCGCGGATGAGCTGTCAAAAGATGTTCCGGCCGACCCCAAGCTGACAGAACAAAAAGAACGCCTCGCCTTCTTTGCCGCGGCTGACGACCCTGACGCATCGTTAACCGACGCACCCCGCCTTGCCGAAGCGTTCTTTGCGCATTACCCCACGTCGCCGGCGCGCGCGGAGATTCACCTTAAACTCGGCGAAGTGTACTTTCAGGCGAATGATTACGCCAACGCGCGAACCCAGTTCGAGCTGGTCCCCGACGAACAACCGGAATCGCCTTTGGTGGAAGCCGCACTTTTTCTGGCGGGTGAAGCCGCGCGCCGCAGCCTGAACCCGTCGTCTGTGGACGAGGCAATCGCGCTCTTTGAGGAAGTGTATAAACTCGGGGGCACGCTTCGTTTCCAGGCTCGGCTTGAGCAGGCGTACGCCAAGCGCCAGGTTCATCAGGAAAGTGAGGCGATCACGCTCCTGGACGACCTGCTGGCATTGAAACCGCCCGCCGACATACGTCTTCAGGCGCTCGAGGCGAAGGGTCAGGCCCAGTTCGCCCTCGGGGCGCAGGACCCGGCATCTTACCCGCAGGCCAAAGAGACGTTCGCAGCCTTGGCTAATCCTGAAAACCCGGTGGACTGGCGCCAGCGCGGTTTATACCAAGCCGGTAAGTGCTTCGAAAAACTTGGCCGGCCGGATGATGCTTTGGCTGCCTACTACGACACGCTGGACCTTGTTGGTACAACCGGCGATCAGGTCTGGTTTTTCCGCGCCGGATTCGACGCTGCGCAAATCCTGGAGCAACGCCATGCCTGGAGCTCAGCGGGAGCCGTGTACGAGAAACTGGCGAATACCCGCAGCGGGCGAGCCGCAGAAGCCAGGGAACGCCTTACAAAGTTGAGGCTGGAACATTTCCTCTGGCCGGACTGAAGCCGAGTTCGCCGCGGGACAAACGGCCCAGCCCCCCTTCAGTCCAGGGGACGATTCGTTTCGGCCGCAACAAACGCCACCGCTGCCTTTCTGCGAGGTTCACCCAAGGTGCGCCCCAACGCCAGTTGCAGATAACCGTCCGCCGTCGCAAAACCGAACTGGCGGAAAACGGACGCGGATGCTTCCGACGCGCTGACCAGCAGCAACGAAACGCCCGCTTGCCGCGCCCACAAAGCCGCATTTTCCAGCAGATCGCGCTGCAGGCCCCGGCTCCAGAAGGTTCGGTCAACGTGCAAACCGCTCAGTAAAGCCTGGCTGTTCGGTTCGCCCTTCGGCGCGGGCAATCGCAGTATTTTTTGAATGCAGACCGTGCCGACAAGGTGTTCGCCGACGTCACCGACGATGATCCCCCAGTCGCGATCTTTGAACTTGTCGGCCAGGAACGCCGAAAATGTGTTGGCGAACTCATCGTAATCCTGGGCCGGCGATTGGCCGCCGCAATCCTCCCACCGTAACCGGATTATCTCGGGCAGGTCACGAACGGTAGCCTGACGAATCAGCACCGACCGGACACGACGATGGGTGGCGGGAATCGGAGTCGCATGCTTCATGCGATTCAGTTACGACCGCCCACCGAATAAATTTAACCGCGCAAAACCGCGCTCATCGCTTCAAGCAACGGCTTCATGCTCGCAACCGTCTCATCCCCCATGTTGGAAATGCGGAACGTGTGCCCCTTAACCTTGCCGTACCCGCCATCGATCTGAAAACCGTGCTCCTGGCGCAGCCTCTTGACGAACGCGGCAACATCAATGCCACGGTTATTCCGGACGCAGGTCAAGGTGACCGATCGGAACCCTTCCCTGGCGAAAAATTCAAAGCCGTTGGAGTCCACCCACCGGTGCACAAGCGCATTCGTGTCCCGGTGACGCTGGTACCGGGCTTCCAAGCCTTCCTGAAAGATGTCTTCCAGCTTGGAACGAAGCGCATAAATGTGGGGAATCGCCGGCGTGCTCGGCGTCATAAACTGCTCCGCATTTTTCTTGAATTCGATCAGGTCGAAATAATACCCGCGATCCGGAAGCTCAGCCGCTCGCCGGTAAGCCTTCTCTGAACACGCGAACAGCGAAAGGCCGGGCGGCAAGGCAAGGGCTTTCTGGCTGCCGGTCAGCATCAGGTCGATGCCAAGCTGGTCCATCAAAATGGGCACCGCCGAGAAAGACGAAACCGTATCGACGATAAACGCCACCTCCGGGTAGTTGCGAACCACGGCGCTGATTTCCGTAAGCGGGCTCATCACACCCGTTGAGGTCTCATTGTGGATCAGCGTCACGGCGTCAAAACGGCCCGTGGCAAGCCGGCGGTCGACTTCAGCCGGGTCAATCGGCTCGCCCCAGTCGACTTGCAGCGGCTCGGCCGGTTTGCCGCAGCGTTTGGACACGTCGTACCACTTGTCCGAGAAAGCGCCGCACATGCAGTTCAGCACACCCTTCTTCACCAGGTTGCGCACGGCGCCTTCCATGATGCCCCAGGCGGAGGATGTCGAGAGCAACACCGGCTGCTGAGTACCGAAAAGGGTCTTCAGGCCAGGCATGAGCCCCTCGTACAGCGCTTTGAAATCGTTGCCGCGGTGGCCGATCATCGGAGCCGTCATGGCGGCAAGCGTCCTGGCGGAAACCTCGACCGGCCCGGGAATGAAAAGCTTAACTGGCTGAGACATCGTCCGGTTACATTGACGGTCCCCGTTCCAATCTCAACTGAAAAGCGATGACGCGCAGCGGCGACCTAATACAGGGGCAAGCTCAGGTTCTTGCCGGCGTCAACGAACATCTGGCGCAGGTGATCCCGGATCAGCGTAGGCTCGGCGCCCAGGGTCAAATTCGACTTGCTCGAATCCCAGGTATGGCTCCAGTCGACACTGGCATTGACACGCGGCACCAGCGGTAACGGGCCCAGGGACTCTTCCGGAGGCTCCAGGCAGAACAACTTGGTCTTGCCCCGCAGATTCTTCGGCGTTTGTGCCGCGGTTGCCTGCTTGATTTGGTACTTCATGCAGGTGATCTGGTGCAGTTCGCGCACATAGACCGCGTCCGAGGCCTTATTGATGCCGCCGATCAGGATATCATCGCCGCGCGGATCGTTGAGAAGTACGAAACTCACGCGAGCCCGCATGGCGCCCTGGATCCAGGCCGCGGTCTTCTGCAGCGGCCAGACCTCGGTGCCGCCCACGGAGGCATGCACCGAACTCGACAGGGTTTGCTTCTTTTTCTCCTCGGACGTGAGGGTGCCCTTCGAAGACACGCGGTAAAGGATGACGGGCAGGTTCTTCTCCTTCAGTTCGATCGCCGTGTTGTAGGCCATCAGCGCAATCTCGAGCATCTGGTCTGCCGTGATGTCGACTTTGATGATATTGGGCACCGTCTTGTAGATGGGGATCCTCTCCTCCACCGTTTCGTCGACCACCCTTTTGAATTTTCGCCCTTTAACGTCGGTCTTCTCAACTGTGATCTTCTTCCCGGTCTTCTTTACGGAAACTTTTACCCGATCAAGCACTTCCTTAGTCCCGCGCTGCTGCATGTGGACGGCCTCTTTGTGAAACTCGCTTCCCACTTCATGCTCCATCGCCAACGGGCGCACGGCCGTCGACACCTCGCTTACCTGAGACAGCGTGGACGGATCATTGTCGAGCCAGCCGCGCTGCATGACCAGGCCCAGCACCTGCTCGCCCGATATCGACCAGGTGGCCTTCTTGAGGTCCCTCTCGTTCAGGAAAAATAGAAAGTTGTTGCGCGTTTTCCACTTCGCCTCACAGTCTGCGCTGCACCAGGGGTGCATGCCGCCTTCCTCCACAGTTCGGTAAGGAACCTCGTTTCCGCAGATCACACATTTCATTTCATGCCTCCGGGGGTTGCTGGTAACGGCACACGATCACCACGCCATAATTGTTAGTCATAGGAAATCGCTCTTGGCCTTCCGAAGCGTTGGCCCCGAAGATGAAGCCAAAAGCGTGCGTTTCCACGATCGCAGATGAGCGTAATGATGGGGAGGTGCAGAAGTCAAACACGGGCTTTTTCAGGTTACGGTTCTGCCCGTAGTTTTGCCTTGGCAGGGTAATAGAGTCTTAAGGGTAGCTTGCCTCAACGTTCCCCATTCTCACGCGCCTCCTACACCGAACCGTGCCGCCCGCCGCCTGAGCATGATCTGCGGTCTTCTTTTCTGCTGTTGCCGGTCACCCCGAACGCTTATGTAAGTTTCCGGCAATGATGTCGCGGTCAGAAACAGCCCTGCACTCCAAACTTAAGCAAGTCGTTGCCTTTTGGGCGTACGAGCGGGGCTTTCGCAGCCTGGCCTTTGAGGTTGCCGCCCCTCGTTCTTCCTTCCGGGTCGACGTTGCGGCGTACCGGGCCTTCCGGAACGCGGACGCGGATTTCTGCCCGAGCGCGCTCGTGGCGGTTTTCGAGTGCAAACAGGCGCGCAGCGATCTTTTGAAGGACAACCGGCGCCGGAACCGCCTGCAGGAGCAGTTGGCCGCCTTGCAACAGCGGCGGATCGATCTGGAGCGCCTGCTGCGGGTGCACCATCCGCACCTCTGCCGCGGCGATTCACTCTTCCCTGAGTACGATACCTTCGACACCAGCCTCCTTGAGCATCAAGGCTACCGGCTGACGATCGATAAAATCGCCCGGATTCACCGGCAACTGCGTGCGGGGACCAAGTTCGACCAGATGGGCCGTTACGAACTGGCCGACCTGCATTACCTGGTCACGCCGCCTGATTTGATTCGTGCTGAGGAAGCGCCGGTCGGCTGGGGTCTGCTGGAACTGCAACCCACGGGCGAACTCGTCGAATCGATCGCCGCCCTGCGCTTCCGGTGTCCCGACCGGTTACGCTGGCTGGAGCGGATCGCGAAGTCGGCAACGGCAGCCCTCCTGAAAAATGCCATCAACTCAGTGCCGAGTAACGGGTAACGGGTAACGGGTGCAAGGATCGAAGCGGCCGCATGAGTGCCGGAGAGCGGCGTACGATGCCACCTTGTTCTGTGTCAATCGGTGTAATCTGTGGATGATTTCTCTTTTTTGCGTTGTCCGAGGGCGCCGCGGATTTTTTTCTTTCCGTGGCTTTGGCGTGTAACCGCACCCGCTACCCGTCACGCGTTACTCGCTACCCGTCACTGCGTACCGGAACCCGTTTTCCGTTTGTGAATGATGAGCGTATTGCCTTCCGAATCAAACACGCCGGCCATACGGCAGACCGGCGTCTCCATCGGTTCAAAGATAAACCTGCAACCGCGCTCCTTTAACTCCCGGATGGCCTCTTCAAAATTTTCCATTTCAAGCGCGACGGTACCGCCGTCACCCGATGGTTTGAATTGTTCGACACCGAACCCCAGGGCCAGCACGCCCGGTCCAACCTCGTATTCGACCCACGCCATCCCGTGACCTTCGTGAACCACGCTCGGCGTGAGGCCGAGAACGCCTTCATAAAACTCCCGGGCCCTTTGCACGTTGGTCACAGGATTAACGGTGAATGCGAGTTCGACGATTTTCATAAGGCATCACGATGGTAAGTGAAAAATTTCGGGATCGGCGCAAGCTCCGACCCAAGAAGCCGTAATTCGGGACCTTGTTCTCCTGCCCGGAGCCTTGAACGCAGCTCTGTCATTTGTGGCATTTTTCCGCTTGTGGCATTTGCTTACAGGTCCGTCACCGCTCCCAGGGATGCCGAACTGACCTGGCGCGCGTACTTGGCCAGGGCACCCCGGTTATAACGGGGCGGGGGTTGTCTCCACGCGGCCAGCCGGGCGGCAAGTTCGCTTTCCGGGATCGCCAGTTCGATCTTGCGTCCCTGCCCATCGATGACGATCGGGTCACCGTCTTTTACAACCGCGATCGGCCCTCCGGCAAAAGCTTCGGGCGTGATGTGGCCGATCACAAAACCATGGCTGCCGCCTGAGAACCGGCCATCAGTGATGAGGGCAACGTCTTGACCCAAACCTTTGCCCATGATGGCGGAAGTCGGAGACAACATTTCACGCATCCCCGGACCACCCCGCGGCCCTTCGTACCGGATCACGACGACATCGCCCTTCTGCACGTGGCCGTCCAGGATGGCACGCATGGCAGTCTCTTCCGATTCGAAAACGCGGGCTGTACCTTCAAAGCGCAGTCCTTCCTTGCCGGAAATCTTGGCCACCGCGCCTTCCGGCGCCAGGCTGCCGTAAAGCACGACCAAATGGCTATCCGGTTTGATCGGGTCCGCCAGCGGATGCACGATCGTCTGGCCTTTCGGATATTCTTTCACGCCGGCAAGATTTTCGGCCAGCGTTTTACCGCTGACGGTGAGGCAGTCGCCGTGCAGAAGTCCTTCTTGCAGCAACGTTTTCATCAGGGGCATGATCCCGCCGATCTGGACCAGCTCCCACATCACGTGTTTGCCGCTGGGTTTCAGATCGGCCAAAACCGGCACGCGTTTGCCGATACGCGTCCAGTCATCGAGCTTCAGGGGAATATTCGCCGCGTGCGCCATGGCCAGCAGGTGCAGCACCGCGTTGGTTGATCCGCCCAGCGCGATCGCGACCGTCATCGCGTTCTCAAACGCTTCCTTTGTTATGATGTCCGAGGGCCGGACCCCGCGTTTGAGCAGGTCGAGCACGGCGGCGCCGGCGGCGGCACAATCGGCGAGCTTCTCGCGGGAAACGGCCGCCTGGGCTGAACTGTTCGGCAAACTCATCCCGAGGGCTTCAATCGCCGACGCCATCGTATTCGCAGTGTACATACCCCCGCACGAACCCGGACCGGGAATGGCGCAAGATTCCACCTGCTCAAGTTCGGCGTCGGAGATCCTCCCAGTGGAATGCGCGCCGATCGCTTCACAAATGGACACGAAATCGACGTACTTATCGTTGAGGCAACCGGGTAGAATCGTGCCGCCGTAAACAAAAACCGAGGGCCGGTTCAGCCGCGCCAGCGCGATAAGGCAACCGGGCATGTTCTTGTCGCAGCCGCCGATCGCCACCACGCCGTCGAACCCTTCGCAGCCGGTCACCGCCTCGATTGAATCAGCGATGATTTCCCGGGACACGAGCGAATATCTCATGCCCTCGGTGCCCATCGAAATGCCGTCCGAGATGGTGATGGTGTTAAAAATCACCGACTTACCCCCCGCCGCGTCCACGCCCTGGGCCGCAGCCTTTGCCAGACCATCGATGTGCACGTTGCAGGGCGTGACCATGCTCCACGTCGAGGCGATCCCGATGATCGACTTGGTAAAATCCTCTTTCTTAAAACCTACGGCGTACAACATGCCCCGGCTGAACGCGCGTTCCGGTCCGTCAACGACAGGGGCAGAGTGTTCTCGTGGATTGGGCGGGGCCTCGGGTGTCATACGTCGTGCTTTAACTGCGCTTTGAGCGCCTGACAAATCAAAGTAACGGGTAACGAGTAGCGGGTGAGACAAAATGCGTTGCGGAACGTAGAAGGCAAAGATGCACCTTTCACCACCCTTCATGCCGTGACCTACAGCCAATTCCATTTCCGGTTTAACGTTCCGCTCCTGGCGTTTGCGGGCGCGATTTCCTGCCTGGCGCCCTGGCGGGCTTCGGTCTGGGCGGCTTTTCTCGTCATCCTCGCCATTGTGGTCGCCTTTACAACCCCGTGGGATAATTTCGCCGTTGCTCAGGGCATCTGGAGTTTTCCCGGCGGCAGGCACGCCTTCCGGATCTGGCACTTACCCGTCGAAGAATACTGCTTTTTTGTCATCCAGAGCGTCGAGGTGCTGTTGCTTTGTCATGGGTTAACCGGTCTGGCGGGTTTTCGAAAACCATCCACTCCCCCGCTCAATTCGCCCGGTGTCGTTGCCGGTGTGGGCGCCATTGCTGCACTCTGGGCGTTTACCGGGCTCCGGTTCGGACGGTGTCTGCCACGGCGGGCGCAATACCTGTTTCACCTCCTTTACTGGTTCGGGCCCGTCGTGGCTTTCCACTGGGTGCTGGCGGCTCCGTTGCTGCTCGCCAACTTGCCTCCCATCCTTCTCGCGACGGCGACGGTCGGCGCCTGGCTGACCTTCGCGGACCTGACCGCCGTCCGGCAGGGAATCTGGGAATTCGATGAAAGGCAGATTCTCGGCCTTAAGTGGCGCAACCAGTTACCGGTTGAGGAAATCCTCTTTTTTTTCGTCTCGAGTCTCCTGGTGGCGCAGAGTTACGTCATATTGGCGCCTGCGGCAGCCAGGATTATCGCCGGAGGGTAAGCCGCAGCCCTTCACCTTTTGCCAGGAATAAATCGCAGCGTGACGGCTCTGTTCCACCGGAGACGTGACGCCCGCCCAATGCGCCCAATGCAGATGCCCCAAAGCTCATGATCGGCCAAACGATTAACCTTGAGGCGGCAGTGGCGAGTTTTTACCAACCGCTTTACCGGTTTGCCTACTCGTTGACCCGCAACGAAGCCGAGGCGTTGGACCTCACGCAGCAAACCTTCCTGATCCTGACCCAGCATGTCCACCAGATCAGGGAGCAGGAAAAACTCAAGAGCTGGCTTTTCACAACGTTGCGACGCGAGTTCCTGAAAACCGCACGGCGCCAGAGCAGTTACCCGGAAGTTGAATTTCACCCCGGGCAGCACGACGCCCCATCAGCCGAAGATGCCGGGGGCACGGCGGCTGATGCCCACACCATCCTGCAGGCACTTGACCAGGTGGACGAAATTTACCGCGTCACGCTGAAACTCTTCTATTTGGGGGAACTTTCCTACCGCGAGATTGCCGACACGCTCGAGGTGCCGGTCGGAACGGTCATGTCGCGCCTTTCGCGCGGCAAAGAGCAACTTCGGACCAAAATCGCCGGCCTCGAGACCGGGGTTGATCCGAAAATCATCACGATGCCTCAACGCAAACGAAAGGGCCATGAATAACGAGACCGCCAAGGTGATCCTGAGCGCATACCGCCATGACGGCGCTGACGCCCAGGATCCGTTATTTACCGATGCTCTCCAGCAGGCGCGCCTCGATCCGGAACTGGGTAAGTGGTTCGAGGAGCAACGCGCCTTCGACCAACGCATTTTCCAGGCTGCCCAGCGCATTAAAACGCCGGCTTCGCTCAAAGAAGTTTTGATTGCCGTCGCGCAAGGCGCCAAGGCGCGGCCCCGGTCGCGTTCACGGATTCCCTGGTCCTGGCTGGCCCTGGCTGCGGTCCTGGTCATCGCCGGCCTTGTGCTGGTCGGGCCGCTGGGCGTAAATCGCTCCAACGGCGAGAATACCCTGGCCGTATTCCAGCAGGACGCACTCGCCATGTTGTCGGGGCAGCCGGGACCCAAGCTCGACTTCTTAACGCCCAGCCTGCCGGCAACCCAGGATTACATCGCCAAAGAACAGGGCCCGCTCGCGCCAACGCTGCCGGCGGCTCTTAAGGGGATGCATACGGCAGGCTGCCTGGTGACCGAATGGCATCATTACCGCATCTCGCTCACGTGCTTCCTCATGCACGACGGCCAATTGGTCCACCTGGTCGTTCTCCCCAAGGACGCCCTGGCCGGCGCCCGGTTGCCCGGCGACTTCCAGGCAGCCGACGGATGGCGGATCGTTTATCGGGAACGGGATGGCATGGTAATGTTCTGGGCGACGCACGCGCCCATGAACGAATTTGAAAACCTGCTTCAGAGCTGACGGCGCCGCCCTGTCCCGCGTCCTTTTGATCGATTTCGCTTGCCTGGGCGGCATGTTTTAACGAAGAGACCTTCTTGTGAGCGACGCCGTGGCTCTGATCATGATCGGTGTGTCCGGCTCGGGTAAATCCCAGGTCGGCGAGGAAGCTGCCAAGACACTCGGGTTGAAGTTCTTCGACGCGGACGACTTCCATTCGGCTGTCAACAAGGAAAAGATGCATCTGGGCATCCCGCTGACCGATGACGACCGGCAGGGTTGGCTGCAGTCCCTCCACGACCTATTGCAAAAGGAATTGGAAGCGGGCGAGTCGTGCGTGCTCGCCTGTTCGGCGCTCAAACGGGTCTACCGGGAACGGCTCAAGGGCGGTCTGAAAGGCGTTTACTTCTTTTATCTGAAGGTCGACCATCACGTCGTGGCCGAACGCCTCCAACTGCGCCAACACCACTTCTTCGCCAAAGAATTGCTGGACACGCAATTTGCCATCCTGGAGGAACCCGGACCGGACGAAGCATTCGTCGTCGACCAGAACCGGCCCCTGCAAGAAGCTGTGCAGCAGGTGCTGGGGTATGCCGCGCAACTGGGCCTCAAGCCCGTATAGTTGCGAGCGAATTTTTCGACGGCAGCCCGTCACTTTGCTTCCGGCGGAACCCTGCTAGTGTCGGGACATGTCCCCCGACACCTTGCGCGTTGTTGCAACCCTCTTTGCAATTGTTCTGCTCATCGTTTTAATCACCCGTTTCAAGATCCACCCATTTATCTCGCTGATCATCGCCTCGTTCTGCCTGGGGCTGCTGGGCGGCCTTAAGCCGGATGAAGTGGTGAAGAACTTCGAGAAAGGCTTCGGCGACGTCCTGAGTTTCGTCGGCATCGTGATCGGGCTGGGCACGATGCTCGGGGGATTGCTGGTCGCCTCCGGGGGTGCTGACCGCCTGGCCAACGCGCTGGTGTCGCTCGGCGGTAACCGCTGGGTGCCCTGGACCATCTTTTTCGCCGCGCTGCTGATCGGGCTGCCGCTGTTCTTCGAGGTGGGCTTTGTCCTGCTCGCCCCCCTGGCCGTGACCATCGCCTTGCGGATGAAGGCGCCCGTCACGGCGATCGGCCTGCCGATGCTGGCCGGCTTATCGGTCGCGCACGGGTTGGTGCCGCCGCACCCGGCGCCGACGCTCGCGGCCGCCACGTTCCACGCCGATATCGGTAAAACCATCCTTTTGGGCATTCTCGTGGGTATCCCGGTAGGCTTGCTGTCCGGCCCGGGCTACGCGTTGGTGGCGACGAAGTTCCTGCGGATCGGAGCCCACCCGGCGCTGGAAACCATCGAAGAGGTGCGCCAGAATAAGCCCACCGGCAACCCGCCCCCGCTCGGTCCGGTGCTGGTGGCCATCCTGCTGCCGCCCGTCCTGATGATGGGACGCTCCGTCGCCGACGCCTTTATCGCGGCAGGCTCGCCGGTACGCCCGCCGATCGACTTTATCGGCGATCCGGTCATGGCGCTGCTGATCGCCCTGCTTTATGCCTTGTTTGCCCTCGGCCTGCGCGAGGGCCGAACCCTGACGAACATCGAAGGGCTGCTCGGCAGAAGCCTGGAACCGATCGCGGCCGTGGTGCTCATCGTGGGGGCAGGAGGCGGGTTCAAACAGATGCTGATCGCAGTCAAGATTGGTGACCTGATCAGCCAGGTTGCCACCCAGGCGCACCTGTCGCCGTTGTTCCTGGCGTGGCTGGTTGCCGCCCTGGTCCGTGTTGCCACCGGTTCGGCCACGGTCGCCACGATCACCGGCGCGGGCATCACCGCCCCGCTGCTGGCGACCAATCCGACGGTGAGCCCGGAACTGATGGTCCTGGCCATCGGCGCAGGCTCACTCATCCTGTCGCACGTCAATGACGCGGGCTTCTGGCTGGTGAAAGAATACTTCGGCCTGAGCCTGGGAGATACGTTCAAGTCGTGGACCGTCATGGAAACGTTGCTGTCGGTCTTCGGCCTTCTCGGGGTGCTCGCCCTCGGCACCGGGGTACATCGGTGACGAGTGCCGGGCGTCGGGTGGAGTTCGGAGTTCGGGGTTCGGGGTTCGGAGCGGCGGAGAATGCCGCAAATGAAGAAGTGGCGAGTAACGAGTAACGAGTAACGAGTAACGGGGGCGAGCTTGGAGGAGAGCCGCCGATGTCAACTCCAAAGTTCCTTTTTCCCCGCCGTGGTCGCCGTGGTCGCCGTGTGAACTCTTACGTTGTGCCCGCCCCACCCGCTGCGCCCGCCGTGTGACCGTGTGAACTCGTACCCGCCAAACCCGCTGCGGCAAATTCTAACGCTATCTACAGGTTCAACTCTTCCACCCAGCGCTCGACCGCGTCCTGTTCGACCGGTCCCACGACGGCCATCCCCAGGCATTCCGGTGCGAAGCAGGTCCGGGCGGCGGCCTGGATCATCTCCGGCGTGACCTGCTTGAACCTGGCATGGACGTTATCGGGATCGACCACTTCGCCGTAAGCAAGGATCGACTCGCCCATCCACATGATCTGGTTCGTCGTGCTCTCCAGGCCGAGTTCATTCTGGCCGACCGTGTATTCCTGGGCCTGCCGGAGTTCCTTTTTAGTCGGAGGACGCCCGCAGAGCTTTTCCAACTCGCGTGCAATCGCGCGCAGCGCACTCCGCAACTTACCGGGCTCAAGTCCGACGCAGATGCTGACGAGCCCGGAATCTTCCAGGAGCAACGTCCCGCTCTGGATCGAGTAGCAGAAGGCGTACCGCTCGCGCAGCTGCTGGAACAGCCTCGAGCTCATGTTCTCGCCAAGAATCACGCTTAACAATTTAAGGGCGTGCCGGCGTTCATCGGTCCGGCTCACCGCGTGATACCCGATGGCCAGGTGCGTCTGCTCGGTGTCCTGGCGGGAAATCAGGATGCGTCGCGGCCGTTTACCCGGCTGCCACCGGTGCGGATCCGGCACCCGTCCGTGCGGCAAAGCGCTTAAGCGAGCGCCAAATTCATTCAGAACCTGCTGGTGCGAGCAGTTGCCGGCGACCGTGATAACGGTCGTTTGGCCGTTATAATTCTGGCTGACGTAATTGACCAGCTCGGGCCGCCCGATCCGGGCAATCGTTTCTTCCGTCCCGGTCAAAGGCCGCCCGAGCGAGTGCTCCGGCCACATCACTTCCGAGAGTAACTCGTGCGAATACTGCGCCGGCTGATCCTTGTACATGAGGATCTCTTCCCGGATGACGTCGCGTTCGCGGTCAATCTCATGTTCGGCGAACACAGAATCCACGTACATGTCACACAGGACATCAGCGAGCACCGGTAAGTGCTGGGCGCTCGCTTTCGCATAAAAGCAGGTGTGATCCTCGGTGGTAAACGCGTTGACGAAACCGCCCAGACCTTCCACCTGTTCGGTAATCTGGCGGGCCGTGCGGCGTTTCGTGCCTTTGAACAGCAGGTGCTCCAGAAAATGCGAGATACCGCAACACCGCTCGGACTCGTGACGCCCGCCCACGCCGACCCAAATCCCGATGCTTACACTCTTCATTTGCGGCATTTCGCGCGTGGCCACGCGGACGCCGTTGGCGAGGGTAGTAGTCTGGTACTGCATCATCAGACAAAAGTCATCTTTACGGCCGATTGTTCTCTCGCGCGTCTCGAATCGCATTTTGAATTGGTCTCAGCAAGCTTTCAGCCACCGCGAGGTCACGCGGAAAAGTAATTTTCAGGTTCCAGTTCGGATTTTCCAATAACCTGACCGGGTACCCAAGGGCCTGCACGGCGGACACCTCATCGGTAACGGCTTCACCTTTGGCCAGCACGGCCTGGTAAGCCGCCAGCAGCCAGCCTTTGCGAAAAATCTGAGGGGTCTGCATGGCCCACAATCCCTGGCGATTCACACTGCCTGTCACCACGTTTCCTTTGCCGGCTCGTTTCAAAGTTTCCACCACCGGCGCGGCCAACGCCGCTGCGCCGGCGTCCGCAGCCGCTTCGATGGCAAACCCGATCGTTTCAGCACTCACCAGGGGCCGGGCGGCATCATGGACGGCGACGAGATCCGCCGCGTCATGGACCGCTTGTAATCCCGCCCACACCGAAAGGTGCCGTTCGCTGCCGCCGTCGACCACGCGGCGGAGTTTACTGTAGGGGCCGGCGCATTCGATTGCTGCCCGGACCCGGTCTCGACTTTCCGGATGCAGGACCAGCACCACCTCCGAGATCGCCGGGCATTGCTCGAAGCGGTCCAGGGAATGCATCAGCACCGGCCGGCCGGCAAGTTCCACCAACAATTTGTCGAATCCCATCCGCTGGCTCCGGCCGGCGGCTACGAGGACGGCGCTTACAAAGGGCATCAGCTCAAATGCTTCTGTACGACCTGGCTCAGGGTTTTGCCCTCCACCCGACCGGCCGCGCGTTCCGTGGCCAGTTTCATCACCTGGCCCATCTGCGCCTTCGAGGTGGCCCCTGTCTCCTGAATCACTGCGCGTACGAGCTCGTCAATGTCGGCTGCAGATAATGGTTTTGGCAAGTATTCTGACAGGTATACGATCTCTTGCTGTTCCTTTTGCGCCAACTCGGGCCGCCCGCCCTGGTCAAAACTGGCGATCGCATCCTGGCGCTGCTTCACCTGTTTTCTAATCACCGCCAACGCCTCCGGGTCAGCCAATTTCCCGCCTGCACCGTACTTCTCGATCGCGGCATTCATGAGCGCCGCCTTGGCCATGCGTAACACGGAGAGCCGGCCGGCATCCCGGGCGCGCATCGCCTCCTTGAGGTCGTGGTCGACTTGCTCCTGGATCGTCATGGTGACGAGTGTAGACTCTCGAGAGGGCTTTTCGCAAACGCTACCAGCATGGATTACGTCCCATCGGTGCCGCCGCCGTCAGGATCGATGCCGCGCCTGGATCGCTCGTCCCAGGCAAACAAAACGAGCGAAGACCGGCGCCCCCCGCGCATTCACACCGGCTTCACAAACCGCCCGACTCCGGCGGATATGCCTGGACGGCAGGGACGCCGCACCATAAAATCCCCGCCACTTTCTTCTCCATTCCTACTCCCGTATGCGCCAGGTATTGTTGTTTTGCGCTGCTCTGCTCCTGCTGTTCACCGGGCTACCCGCGCTCCCGGCAAGTTCTCTCCCCTTCAGAATCGTCTTCCAGGGCGAACCCATCTTCAACGAGCTCGTGGCACAAGCCGAGCGGGAAAACTGGCGGGCGTTGCCGTTGGGAGAACGGACGGTAGCCGCCGGGAAAGCTCTCCTGGGCCGGCCTTACCGTAATTTCACCCTGGAAATTGATAACTACATCGAGGCGCCTTCGGTCAACCTCTATGGAGTCGACTGCTGGACCTATTTCGAGATCTCGCTCGGGTTCGCCCGGATGCTGGCCGTCAAAAACCCGCCCTACAGCCCGCAGGACCTCCTGGCCATGATCGAGCTTGACCGTTACCGGGGCGGCCACTGCAACGGCGTCTACACGTCGCGCCTGCATCACCTGGAGGATTGGATCGCCGACAACCGGCGCCGCGGCCTGGTTACCGACCTTACCCGGTCCCTTGGAGGCGTGCCGATGTGGGGGCACTACGAAAACGAAATGAGCGCGAGCTGGCGAAGCTCGCGTTACCTCCGCCACAACTTGGCCCTGGTACCGGAGATCCGCCGCATCGAGGCCAGGATTTCGGCGCGAACGATTTACCACATTCCCAAGAATCGCGTGGCCGCCATCGAACCGGCTCTGCGCGACGGCGACGTGATCTGCATCAGCAGCACGTATCGCGGAGGGTTTACCGAACACGTCGGCCTGGCTTACCGCGATGAGCGCGGGGTTCTGCGGTTCATGCACGCCTCGAAAGACGCGCGCCAGGTCATCATCGACGCACCCCTGCACCAGTACCTGTACCGCTACCGGAAGTTTGCCGGCATCATGGTTGCCCGGCCGCGGGAAGTGTCCGGTTCGGTCCACGTGGCCATGCTCGATGAAAACGCAGGCGGTTAAAACGTCGCCGTCCCTGGTAAATGCATGAATCCGCCGGCTTCGGGTGATCAGCTGCCCCGGCGTGGCCGCGGTGCGCCCGGCAACCCGGCCAACCGCTTTGAACGGTCTCACTACGAGGCCGACGAGTTCTGCGAACCGGCAGACCAACCCTCTGCCATGCCCACGCACCTTTACCCTGATGACGCGCAATCGATCATCGCGTACAACGAAAGCCCGGACGTCGGCTTCGCCGCGAGCGTAAATCCGTATCGCGGGTGCGAACACGGCTGCATTTATTGTTATGCCCGGCCAACCCACGAATTCCTCGGGTGCTCCGCCGGCCTGGATTTCGAGACCAAGCTTTTCGTCAAGTACCGGGCGGCAGAACTACTGACTCGGGAGCTGAATGCGCCCGGTTGGCAGCCGCAAACGCTCACGATGAGCGGGGTCACCGACTGCTACCAACCGGTTGAAGCGAGGCTGAAGATCACGCGGGCATGCCTCGAGGTGCTGGCGGAATTTCGCAACCCGGTATTCATCGTGACCAAGAGCCGGCTGGTAACGAGGGACATCGACCTTCTGGCCGAACTCGCCGGGTTCGGGGCGGCGGGCGTTTCGATCTCGATCACCACGCTCGACCCGGCGCTCGCGCGGACCATGGAGCCGCGGGCAGCGTCACCCGGCGCGCGCCTGGAAGCCATCGAACGCCTCCGGGCAGCCGGGGTGCCGGCGGGCGTCAACTTCGCGCCGGTCATTCCGGGCTTGAACGACCATGAAGCGCCGGCTTTGCTCAGCGCTGCCGCCCGGGCCGGCGCGCAGTTCGCCGGTATGACGATGATCCGGCTGCCGTTGGCGGTAGCCCCGCTGTTTACTGAATGGCTGGAACGGCATTACCCGGATCGGAAAGAAAAAATCCTTGGCCGGATCCGCTCCATGCGCGACGGCAAACTCAACTCGACCCGGTTCGGCGACCGGATGCGCGGGCACGGACCGGTGGCGGAACAAATCCGGCAATTATTCAAGGTCAGCTGCCGGCGGGCAGGCCTGACGCGCATCTCGGATCTCAGCACCGCCGCGTTCCGGCGCAGCGACCGTGGCCAATTGGAACTCTGGTAACACCGTCACACGGTCACACGGCGGCCACAGCGATTTGGCGGGCACAACGTAAGAGTTCACACGGCGAACACGGCGAGCCACGGCGACCACGGCGGGAAGAGGGGGGAAAGAGTTTGGAGTTCGGAGTTCGGGGTTCGGAGCTCGGAGGCGTCGTAGAACCACGTCCGATCTCCCCGGAGGGTCACGTTCACACGGTGCGAAGACCGAATCATCCGCAGAACACGCAGAGAACGCAGAAAAAGATCCACGAAACCGGAGCTTGACACCGGCAACTCGCCCCCATGCTGCCGCTCCGAACTCCGAACTCCGAACTCCGAACTCCGAACTCCGAACTCCGAACTCCGAACTCCGAACTCCGAACTCCGAACTCCGAACTCCGAACTCCGAACTCCGAACGCTTTCCCCTTCTTCCTCTTCCTCTTCGTCTTCCCGCCGTGGTCGCCGCGGCCCGCCGTGTTCGCCGTGTGAACTCTTCCGTTGTGCCCGCCCTCCTCACTGTGCCCGCCCTCCTCACTGTGCCCGCCCTCCTAACTGTGCCCCCCGTGTTACCGTGTGAACGCAGTCGTTGTGCCCGCCGTGTAACCGGCACTCGGCACCCGGCACTCTCCATTTGTGGCATTTTTCGGCTTGTGGCATTCATTTGTGGCATTCTCTAGGGCCCGCCGCGAAGTGTGAGGTACACCTGGTCCTGTTCGATGCGAAATCCCTCGAGTCGGGCAAGCAGGAGGTCGCCTGCCGGCAGGCGGGCGCGAATTCCCCGTTTGATGCCGTTGGCAATGGTTTCGCGGTAACTCTGGCCGGTGAACAGCCATGCGAGGCGCCGTCCGTTGCCTTCGAGGTCAAAATTCTTTACCGTCAGTTCCCGGTTCTCCACGGCAAAGCGGGCGGCGATCCGGCCATCGAAGAATCGTTGGCTGATTCCAGGCAAGAACGGCACGTCGCGCATGAACGCCAGGGGCACGCTGAGTTCGCCGACGAGCCAGTCCTGTTCGATTCTCAAGCGGAGGTGTTTCGCCAGGTCGGCATTGGTGCCGCCGGCCCAGAGCCATGCGTTGAGATCGGCGGCCGAGAAGGCGTACTCTTTGGTCCCGTTTTCCTGCAGTCCCTGGCGCACCAGCGCCAGTTTGGATTGAAAACTGTTCTCTTCGGCGGCTGTGGGCGGCGGCCCCAGATCACGCGGTGTGCCGGACGTCATCTGGTAAGCGCCTTCGTAGGTCGACACCGCCCCCCACAACAGTGCGCCGACGACGAGCACGAGGCCCAGCAAAAGCATCAGGCATCCACCGGTACAAGCGCCCCTTTCCGTCGTGATCTGCCGCGGCAACCTCATGCGGTTTGATAATGCCGGTCGACGTACGCGGCCACTGCTTCCTGCCAGGGCCGGGGTTGCACGCCGGCCAACGTCTGGAATTTCTTGGTGGCCATGACGGTATGCACCGGTCGTAGCGCCTTGAACTGCTTCATCTCAGCCAGGGTGAGCGACGCTACCTCCGTGGTCCTGATCGGTATCCCGAGCCGTCTTGCGGCGGCGAGCGCAACTTCACCCCACTCCTTCCAGCTGCAACGGCCGGCGTTGCACAGGTGCAGAATCCCATTTACCGATCGTTCCGGCAGGATCGGGTGCAACCATTGGGCAATGTCCAGGGTGTAAGACGGCGCGGACCATTTATCGGCGACGGCGGCAACGGCCGCTTCGCTCTGCGCTCGGGCGATCAACTGGTCGATAAAACTCGGACGGTCCGGGCCAAACACCCACGAGACCCGCACCACCAGGTGGTCCGGGCTGGCTGTAAGAACCGCGAGTTCACCTAGCCGTTTGCTCCGGCCATACCGGTTGACCGGGTCAGGCGCGTTCTCTTCCGTCAGGGGAGCCGGACTTTTGCCGTCGAACACGTAGTCGGTGCTGACGTGAACCAGACGGGCACGGCGGCGCGCGCAAAACTCGGCGAGCTCGCCCGCCGCCTCGCCGTTCAACCGTTGCGCCAATCCGGGATTTTGCTCGCACCAGTCGACGCTGGTCGCGGCAGCGCAGTTGAGCATCGTTTCGAATTCGGGCAAGGCAAGCTGCCCGGCGACCGGAGCGGACAAATTAAGGTCCTCTCGTCCCAGGGCGATGACTTCGTACCCGGAGGCAAACTCTCGGGCTAACGCGGCGCCGAGCCGGCCGCGCTTGCCGACGATTACGATCCGTTTGGCCATGGCCTGCCGGGCGAAACGGTTTGGACGGCTGCGTACCACCAGGGACGGCTCTGCTGGTACCAGCGGATGGTTTTGGCAAGCGACGTCTCAAGCCGGTGCAGCGGCTTCCAGCCAAGCTCATCCCGGATCTTGCGCGTTGAAATTCCATAACGGCGGTCATGCGCGGGCCGATCCGGAACGTGCTGCAGGAGCTTTTCCGAAGCGCCTAACTCGGTCAGGATCGCCCGGATCACGTCCAGGTTCGCCCGTTCCTCGCCCGAGGCGACGTTGTAAATTTCCCCGGCTCTTCCGTTCATCAACGCCGTGAAGATCGCGCTGCAGTTATCCTCCACGTAGAGCCAGTCCCGCTGCTGGCGCCCGTCGCCGTAAATCGGGATCATGTGCCCTTCCAATGCCCGCACGATAACCAGCGGGATCAGCTTTTCCGGGTGTTGATAGGGACCGTAATTGTTCGAACTCCTGGTGATGACAACGTCTTGCCCGAACGTTTTGAAATAGGAAAACACGATCAGGTCGGCCGCTGCCTTGCTAGCGGAGTAGGGCGAACTCGGGTTCATTCGGCTTTCCTCGGTAAACTCCTCGTGGTCACCGGCGGGGCCGTAAACTTCGTCAGTCGAGACCTGGACGAAGCGTTTGACCCCGTGGCGCCGTGCCGCGTCCAGCAACACTGCCACCCCGGCCACATTGCTGTGCACAAAATGTTGCGGTGAAGCGATGCTGCGATCCACGTGGCTTTCCGCGGCAAAGTTGACCACCGCATAAAAACTGTGGGCGCCCAGGATGCGGTCCATAGCTTCGGGATCGGCAACATCGGCGTGCATAAACTCGTAGCGATCCCCGAAGCGCAGCGGAAGATCCGCCGTCGTGGCCAGCGATCCGGCGTACGTGAGCGCGTCGACGTTGGTAATGAATTCCGGATCGTAATGATCCAGCACGTAACGAATGAAATTGCTCCCGATAAACCCACACCCGCCGGTGACGAGCAGACGCATGCCTCGCCTACTATCACGTTATTATCGGGTTGCAACGATCGCCGCCCGATTTCCGGGCCGATTCACGGTGTGGCTGGTCACGCGCATAGCTTGGATCTAATGTTTTGAGGTGCAATCCACCGTTTGTAAGCTGCCAGAAGGACCGCAGAGGAGGCCGTGAAATGGATCCCGAACTGCAGGGCGCAGCGCCCAAGCTTTTAACCGACTACCTTGCCGCCAAAAGACGCCGGCGAAAAACCCGGGCGGCATTGCCCATGTCGGAAAAGGTGAAAGTGTTAGAAAAACTCCGCGTCCGAAATCAAGAGTTTCGGCAGTCCAGGCACCAGCGCTCAAAGGATAGGCTCCCTGAGCCCCGCTGACCTTGGCTGCTCCGATTAACTCATGCAGGTCCTACTTTTGTATCACCGGCTGAGCACCTGAGGTTAGACCGGCCTGAAGACGGAGTCCATCCCCTACCCGACACCCGACACCCGACACCCGTTCCCGTTACCGCATCACCATGCGCTCGACCATCGCCGTCTCGATCCCGGCGCGCGCCCGTTCAAACGCTTGCTCGGACAAATCAGGCGGCACCGTAACCATCGGGAGCAACGTCACCGTGACCTGCGAAAACGGCTTAGGGATGGCGAAACCGTCCCAGGATTTCAACCGCCAGTAACGGCTGTACTCGATCAGGAACGGCATCAGCGGGACCCCGGCCCGTTGTGCAAGGAGAAGCGCCCCCGGCTGCAACCGGTACCGGGGACCCCTGGGGCCGTCCGGCGTAATGCAGATATCATACCGTTCCTCGACCCGCCGCGTGAGGTGGAGCAACGCAGCTGCGCCCCGGCGCGAACTGGAACCCCGAACCGCGCCCATGCGAAACTGCCGGACGAATTCCGCCAGGTAAGCGCCATCCCGGCTCGGGCTGGTGAGGACGATCAACCCTTTGCGCTTAGGGTATCGGCGCACAAACAAGGCCGGCATCGCCAGGATCCGGTTATGCCAGATCAGCATGATCACCGGAGTCGGATACGGTCCGCGGAGGAACCCAGCCTCGTCGAGAATGCGGTAACGAAGGGTGCGGCAAAGCGCCTTCAGCAGCAGCGACGCCAGCCAGACGGCGCCCCTGGCAGAAAAGGACAATTGATGAATGGTCGACGCCGGCACGCCTGCATATCGGCGGCAGCGGCTTTGCCGTCAAACGCTTCGGCCGGCGCGGCGGCTATGAACCGCGTCGTCAGTCAGATCGCCACCTCGTCGGTGCCGGAACGTTCGCGCTCGAGTCGCAACACCGCGTCGGTCATCCAACAGCCCCGGCATTCGGCGCTCTGTTGCTTCGAAAGCAGAAACAGGTAATAGACCTCGTGTCCGCTTGCTGAGACGATCTGCACCAGCACCTTGGCCTGATCGCCTTCTACCTGGGTATCGGTCACCGTCCCGGAGATCGAATTGAGCAGCGGCGAGTAAGGCGGGCTTCGCACGATCGTGGTAAAATGAGCCAGGGGGCCGGTGACCAACCGGTTGGAGGGTGACGCGAATCGAAAGGACCGCTCAATCCCGGCGTCAGGACTCGGAATATCGTTGCGGCGTAAGGCATCGATCTGGACCTGCACCACTTCCTCGGGCGTCAGGGACGGGCTTGGTTGCAGATCCTGGGCCGAGGACGAACCCGCCCAGAGTACGAATGCGAAGGCAAGCGCAAACCGGATGCAGCGCTGCCGCGAAACGTTCATCGAAGAAAGTTCGCACCCCAAAGTGCACCAGATGCACCCTCCGGGCGTAAAAAGCCGCAGGAGTGACGGAAATGTAACAAACTTCGGTTTGCCGCAAAACGCATCTTCGACAATCGAAATGGGGTCCGGGTCCCGTTATGAGAAAACTCGCGTTACGCATCCTACTACTGTTGTCCGTCCTGCCGGTTTCGCTCGTTGCCACTTCAGGGTTTGCGGCAACCCAGCTCCAAGGCGCCGGGGCGACCTTTCCCGCTCCGCTTTACCAGCGTTGGATTGCTGAATTCACAAAGGCCCACTCAGGGATTCAGATCAATTATCAAGGGATCGGCAGCGGCGCCGGGATCAAGCAATTCACCCAGGGGCTGGTAACCTTCGGTGCGAGCGACGCCGCCATGACCGACGAAGAGATCGCGAAGGTTAAACCGGGCGTGGTGCTGATCCCGGCCACGGCCGGCAGCATCGTGCTCGCGTATAATCTGCCCGAGGTCAACGATCTGAAACTATCCCGAGAGGCTTACGCAGGGATCTTTCTGGGCAAAGTGACCAAGTGGAACGATCCGTCGATCGCCAAGGCAAACCCCGGCGTCAAGCTGCCGGATCTCCCGATCTCGGCCTGCGAACGATCCGACGGCAGCGGTACGACGTTTGTTTTTACCCAGCACCTCAGCGCCGTCAGCCCGGAATTTCAGGATAAAGTGGGCAAAGGCACCACCGTCACCTGGCCGGTAGGCGTTGCCGGCAAAGGAAACGACGGCGTTACCGCGCTGATCAAGCAATCCCCCGGGGCCATCGGCTACGTCGAGTACGGGTACGCGGTGATCAACAGACTGAAGTTTGCCGCCCTCGAGAACAAGTCCGGCAATTACGTCAAAGCCACGCCCGAATCCGGCGCGGCCACGCTGGCGGAGGCGCAATTCCCGCCCAACCTGCTGCGCGCCTGGGTCCCGGATCCGGCCGGCAAAGACGCCTACCCGATCGCCACCTTTACGTGGTTGCTGCTGTATAAGACGTACGCCGACCAAACCAAGTGGAACACGCTTAAGTCGTTCGTAAACTTCGGGCTGGCCGATGGTCAGAAGTTCTCGGAGGGCCTGGGCTACATCCCTTTGCCGAAAGCGGTTGCCGATAAAAGCCTGGAGGCATTGAACGAGGTCAAATAGCGATAGCAGCCGTTTCCTGAGCCGAAAAAATCGGGCGCACCCGTATGGCTGAAAACCAAAAAGCATCTTCTTCCACCGGCCCGTTTCGGAAGCGAGGTTTGCAGCTCGACCCGTTCCTGGTCATTTGCTGGGCTGCTTCGGCCGCGACGGTAGGAACCCTGATCTGGATCGTCGCGGGCATCCTGGTTCAGGCCTGGCCGGCCATGCAGAAAGCCGGCCTGGCTTTTTTTACCCAGGCGGTTTGGAACCCGAACCGCCAGCAGTTCGGGGCCTTCCCGTTTTTGTTCGGGACGGCCCTGAGTTCCACCATTGCCTTGGTGATCGCGCTGCCGCTGGGTGTGGCGATCGCCGTGTTCCTGAGTGAGAATTTCCTGCCTTCGGCCGTGCGGCAATCGATCCGGTTTGTCGTGGAAATGCTCGCCGCGATCCCGAGCGTGGTTTACGGCTTGTGGGGCATCGCGGTGGTTATCCCGCTCGTGGAACGCTGGGGCGGATTGCTCAGCGCGAAACTCGGCTTTATTCCTGCCTTCAAAGGGCCCGTCTACGGAAACAGCATGCTCACGGCGAGCCTGGTCCTCGCCTTGATGGTCCTGCCCACCATCACCGCAATCTCCCGAACCGCCCTCGTCGCCGTACCCAGGACGTTGCGCGAAGGTTCCTACGCCATCGGCGCCACGCGCTGGGAAACGATTTTCAGGATTCTGCTGCCGACCGCCTCGCCCGGCATTGTGGCGGCGACGATTCTTGGTTTCGGCCGCGCGATGGGCGAGACGATGGCCGTGGCCATGCTCATCGGCAACAGCCCGCGCTTGTCCTGGTCACTCCTGTCACCGGCGGGCACCCTGGCCAGCCTGCTTGCCAACCAATTCCCTGAAGCATCCGGCATCCAGGTAAGCGCGCTGATGTACGCCGCATTCTCGCTCGTGCTGCTTACTCTCCTGGTGAACATGGCCGGCGAGTTTATTCTTCGCCAGACCCAAAAAGCTACCGCCGGTTTGCGCTAACGTCACGCCTCCGCCCCCCCGCCTTCAAGCAAGGTTACCTCCCTATGGACTCTGCCGGCGCCACCCTCACCGCTCCTCAAACCCTGAAAGCTGAAAAGCCGCGCGACAAGGCCCGCCTCGGGATGGACAAGTTCTGGACCATCCTCTGCGTCGCCATCTCCTTTCTGACGCTGATCCCTCTGTTTTCGATCGTGTACCTGGTCGTGCGGAACGGCAGCGAACTCCTGCGACCGAGCATTTTTACGGGCCTGCCCCCGGCGCCCGGGCTTGAAGGGGGTGGATTCGGCAACGCCATTCAAGGCACGATCGTCATGGTAGTCATTGCGCTCGTGTTATCTGCGCCCTTGGGGATCTGTTCCGCGATTTACATTTGCGAATACGACCGTCATTCCCGCCTCGCACGCATGGTCCGGTTCATCGCCAAATTGTTGACGGGCATTCCTTCAATTATCTGCGGCGTTTTCGCCTACGCCGTGGTGGTCATCACCACCGGCGGGTTTTCGGCCCTGGCCGGCGGGGTTGCGCTGGCGGTGCTCGCTCTGCCGACCGTCCTGCTCACTTCGGAACAAGCTTTGTTGGGCGTTCCAAATGCCCTCCGGGAGGCTGCCTATGGACTCGGTTCCACGCGGTTTCAAACCATTTACCGAATTGTTCTGCCCGAGGCGTTGCCGGCCATCATGACCGGGATCATGCTGGCCGTCGCCCGCGCCGCAGGCGAAACCGCGCCGGTTCTGTTCACCGCGCTTTTCAGCGAGTACTGGCTTCAGAACATCATGCAGCCGACCGCGTCTTTGTCCGTGCTGATCTACAACTTCTCAGGGCTGCCCTACCCGTATCAGATCAAGCTGGCCTGGACGGCATCCCTGGTCCTGGTCGCCCTGGTCACGCTGGCGAACGTCATCGCCCAGCTCGTGTTCAGCAAACGCGTTCCCGGCAGAAGGCGGTTTAAGATGGGATGGTTTCTGAATATCCGTCGCCCGGGAAGTTGAGGCGATAGGCCGAAGGGGTGGCGGAACTTAGCCTACGGTTTACCCCACGGCCCTGCAGTCAGGGGCGAGGGGGATGCTTTCGTCCCGCAGGGACGAAGACCACGCCCGGCCTGCCGCCTTTAACTAAGGGGCCGTGGGGTAAACCCTGGGCTATGTTCCAGCGCCGCTTCGGGGCTGAAATCCGGTCGAAATTCCACCACGATAACTGTCTAAATGGTGTAAGACCAATTCAACAGGGTGCGGAGCACCCAGCAGTAACCCCCTCCCGCCGGGCTTCTACCGCAATAAGCGTTTAATTGGTATTGATTTCTCGTAGCGCTGCCGGGATTTCACGTACAAGAAGCGGCCTTGTAGCCCGAAAAATTCGGAGTCTTTCGGTTTCTCGAGGGGAGTTGCTTCGATGCTCCGGAACTTAGGTTTGCCCCGGCTATGGCCCCGGCCGGCTGCCAGGCGTCACTTCAGGTAACCCTTGCCTGTCCCTTTCCCTTCTGTCGACGGCGCTTCGGCCGTCTTCGGCCCGCCCCACAGAAACGTCACCGAGGCGCTCACGATGTCGACGCTCGCGTCGAAGGATCCTCGCACGTTATGGCCTTGGGCATCGGTGACGTCGACCGCTGCATTACCAACGAACAGGTGCGCGTACCCCACGTCAAACGCTACCCAGGAAGCCGGCCGGTACTGCAGGCCTCCCGAGACGAAATAACGGTTGTCGTCAGGAATCCGAGGATTGCGCGTTTCCGCGTTGCGGATCGGCGTTTCGTCGTAAGCAAAACCGAGCCGTAAGGTCAGGCACTTCGATGCGTACCATTCGAACCCGATCGCATAACGCAACGAATCTTTGTAATCGATATTCAGGCTGCTGGCTTGGCCCGCTGCGGCCTCGGTCAGCGGGTTGCTGTACATAATCGGGACTTGCTGCAACCGGCTCCAGCGCGTCCAGGCAATGTCGCCGAGGAGCGCGAACTGGTGCAAAAATCTCTGGTAAACGCTGAAATGGTAGACATCCGGCAAGTCGAGACGCGCGCTGACGGCTTGGTTAAAAAAGGTCCCCTGTAAAGCCGCCGCGGCCGGAAACTGCACCGGGGACCCCGGCGCGGTCAGCGCCGGAACACCCCGGAACTGAGCGGAACCATGGAGATCGTGCGTAATTCCCGAGCGATAGCTGATGCCGATCCGGCCATCCTGAAAGAACGAATTTTCATCGCCCTTCAGGTACTCAATAATCCCGCCTACCGTGAAGCCGAGGTCCCAGCTACTGGCCGACAATTCCGAAACGCCGTCGCGGCCTTGAGGTACAAAACCGGCCCGGGCGTACGCGCCCGCTACCGCCCCCCGAACCGCCGGCGGCAACAACGGAAAAAATGTCTGGTTCAAAACCCCGGCGCCGATTGCGCCGAAGTCTACTGCCTGGCTGAGCCGGGCCGAGGCGTACTGAACGTCCAGGTTTGCGCCAATCGAGATGCGGTCCAGAAACCGGTAGGCGATGGATGGCTGGAGATCCAGCGTGGTCAGTTTGCTGCGAAGGGCGACGTAACGTCCGACCCAGGTCGGATCGTAATCCGTCTCCAGGCCGAACGGGACACTCAGGCCGAAACCGACGGATAAATCCCCGTAGTTGCGGCTGCGAAAGACCGGTTGGGACAGGTAAAAATTCGGCAAGAGCTTGTCTTTGCCGCTGTCACCGCTGTCGATGCCGGTCAGCGGTTCACCGTTGAAGGGAGTGCCCGGAGCTCGCAGTCGAGAGCCGTCGTTGTGGAAATAGGCGGTCGGGATGAGGTATTGGCCGCCTGCCTGCAACTCGCCGCGGTCCAGCAGGGCCATTCCGGCCGGGTTGAAGAAGATCGTGGAGGCATCTTCGGCCTGCGCGGCGCCGCCGGCGTAGGCCGACCCCAGACCGCTTACGCTTTGTTCGTTCAACAGGAAACTGCCGGCACGCGAATTGCCGGGAAACGCAAAGGTCGCCAGACCCGCGCAAACCAGGATGGCCCTGGCCGCTCTTCCATTAATCGTCACTGGTTTGACCATTGAGGGGGATAAATTTAAGGAAAACGCCAATCATACGGAGTTTCCAAACCGAGGAAACGCAAACTCGGCCGCGAAGACAATCCAATTCTATACCCCAATGGTGCATCCCGGCAGCGCCCGAAAAGGATTGCATTCCGGGGCGTCTCACCGGATACTTTAGGGGGTTAACTAATTTGCGATTTCAGGTTCACGCCCTGTATGGCTGAGTGCACCCAAGCTGTTGCCCCGACCCGGGTCTTTGATTTTATCCGGCACCAACTAAACCACTATCCCCAGGCTGACGCCTTCGCGTACAAGGTGGCCGGAGAATGGAAAAAATTTTCGACCGCCGAGGTGATTGAAGCGGCTGATGCCCTGGCCTGGGGGTTGTACGGCCAGGGTATCAGGCCGGGTGACCGCGTGGCCAGCGTTACCGAAATGAATCGCCCGGAGTGGAACATCATCGACATTGCCGTCATGTCCCTGGGGGCGGTCCACGTTCCCATCTACCCCAACCTTCCGGTTGAGGAATTCCGGTACGTCCTGGAACACTCGGCGGCCAAACTGGCCTTTGCTTCGAGCGAACGCCTGTACCGCGCGTTATCCGCGGCCGCGGATGGCTTGCCGGCCCTGCAGCAGATCTATACGTACGATGAAATCGGAGGGGCAACCTCGTGGCGGGAACTCGCCGCCTCCGCCGCCGCGTCATTAGACGCCGGCGCCAGACAGACGTTGGCGTCGTTACGGGACCGGGTACAACCCGACGACCTGGCGACGCTCCTTTACACCTCCGGGACCACCGGAACTCCCAAGGGGGTGATGCTTTCGCACCGCAATCTTACGAGCAACGCGATCGTCTGCGCAGAACTGGTGCTGAGCGCGCACCACGAGCGCGCGCTCTCTTTTCTGCCGCTCTGTCACATCTACGAACGCACGCTCATCAATATTTACATCTATTCCGGCGTCTCTGTCTATTACGCCGAGAACCTGAACACGATACCGGCCAACCTGCGCGAGGTGCGGCCTCACCTCTTTTCGACTGTGCCTCGCTTGCTCGAGAAAATTTACGAAACGATCCTGGAAAAAATTGAGCACCTGCCTGCGCCGCAACGAATCATTGCTCGCTGGGCGCTCCGGCTGGCTATGCGGTACGACCCTGAGCGCCCGCCGACCATCTCCCAACAGGTGAGCCGGGCCGTGGCCGATCGTCTCGTGTACCGGAAGTGGCGGGCGGCGTTCGGCGGCCGCGTGCGCGCCATCATCTCCGGCTCGGCCGCCCTGCAGCCGAGGTTGGCGCGAATCTTCTGGGCCGCCGGAATGCCGGTGTACGAAGGCTACGGTCCGACTGAGGCTGCCCCAGTGATCTCCGTTAACCGACCGCGGGGCAATCGCCACCGGATCGGCACGGTGGGTCCCGTCATCCCCGGCGGCGAAGTTAAAATCGCCGAAGACGGCGAGATCCTTTATCGTGGGCCGAACGTGATGGCGGGTTACTACCTGCGCCCGGACCTCACCACGGAAACGATCGACCCGCAAGGGTGGCTCCACACCGGAGACGTCGGGGAATTCGACGGAGAGTTTCTTAAAATCACCGACCGCAAAAAGGAGATATTCAAGACGTCCGGCGGGAAATACGTCGCGCCGCAACAAGTCGAAAACAGGTTCAAGGAGTCACCTTACATCGCCCAGGTCATGGTCGTCGGCGAAAATCATAAATTCCCGGCGGCGTTGATCGTACCGAATTTTGCCGCCTTGACCGGCACTCTCGGCCTTCAGGATGGGACCCCGGCGGAACGAGGGCGAATCCTGCACCGTCCGGAGGTAAAACGTTTGTTCGATGCGGAGGTTGCCCGGTTGAACACCGGCTTCGGCCGGTACCTGCAGATCAAGAAGTATGCGCTCCTGCCGTCCGAATGGTCGATTGCGAATGGAGAACTCACCCCCACGATGAAACTGCGCCGGAAGCGCATCGCCGAGCGTTATGCCCCGACCATCGCCGGCTTGTACGCCGGAGAGGAGCAACTCGCTGCCAAGCTCGACCGGTATGAGCCGGCCGGCCGGCGCCGCGCCGAGGGTAGCCTGGGTCCTTCGACTACAACCTGATCTTCCAGCGATCTTGCGCCGGCGAGCAAGATGGCCCGATTGAACCTATGAACGAACCTATTTACATCGTCGACGGCCTCCGCACAGCGTTCGCGAAAGCGGGCACCGCCCTGGCCGACAGTGACCCCGTCGAACTGGGCAAAGCCGCCATGAGCATGCTGCTCGCCCGCACCGGTATTGATCCGGCTGCCATTGAGGAAGTCATCCTGGGTTGCGTCGGCCAGCCTGCTGAAGCCGCCAATGTCGCGCGCGTCGTGGCCCTCCGGGCGGGCGTCCCCGACTCGGTCCCGGCTATTACCGTCCACCGGAACTGCGCTTCCGGATTTGAAGCAGTGACGCAAGCAGCGGAAAAAATGCTCGTCGGACGAGGCGACGTCTACGTCGTCGGAGGGGTCGAGAGCATGTCCCAGGTGCCCCTGCTCTACCAGTACGAAACGGCTAAAAAGATCGGAGCCCTGGCGCGCGCCAAAACCCTTCCGCAAAAGCTGGGCGCGATAGCCAGTTTCCGCCCGGCTGACCTGCGGCCGCGCATCGGATTGCAGCTCGGCCTGTCGGATCCGATCAGCGGGTTGAACATGGGCCAAACGGCTGAAAACCTCAGCCGGGATTTCAATATCTCGCGGGAGCAACAGGATGAGTTTGCCCTGAGATCACACCACAAAGCGATCGCCGCCCGCCCGAGGCTGCGTGAAGAGATCACCCCCGTCTACCTGACCAAATCCAAAAACGGCAAGCCTTATTTCGATCAGGACAACGGTCCGCGCGAAAACCAGACCATGGAAGCGTTAGGAAAGCTCAAGCCCGTTTTTGAACCCGTGACCGGTACGGTAACAGCCGGCAACTCTTCGCAGATTACCGACGGGGCTGCCGTGTTGCTCCTGATGACCGAAAAGGCCTTGCGCGAATCCGGCCTGCAACCCCTTGGGCGCCTCGAGGCTTACGCTTACGCAGGGCTTGACCCTTCCCGGATGGGGCTCGGGCCGGTCTACGCGATCCAACGGGCCGAACAGAAAACCGGCCTGGGATTGAAAGACGCCGAACTTATCGAAATCAACGAAGCGTTTGCCGCCCAGGTGCTGGCTTGCCAGCTCGCGGCGCGCTCGGCCGAGTACTGCCGCCAGCACCTTGGACGTGAGGATGCGCTGGGAGAAATTCCTGACGAAATCCTTAACGTGAACGGCGGCGCCGTCGCGCTGGGGCACCCGGTCGGGGTTACCGGAACACGCCTGGTGCTTACGGCCCTGAAAGAATTGCATCGCCGCAACCAGCATCGGGCGCTCGTCTCCCTCTGCGTCGGCGGCGGTCAGGGCGGTGCGCTTTGGTTGAATCGTAATTAACCCACTTTACCAGGACCATGGCCGTGAGCGGCAATCTCCGTTGCGAACTTCTTGATTCCGGCGTTGCCGTCCTGACGTTTGATCGTCCGGACTCCGCCGCCAACATTTTTGACCAGCCGACTTTCGACGAACTCAACCAGCAACTCGAGTCGCTGGAGGCGAAGGGCGGGAGCCTCAAGGGGCTGGTCCTCCGGAGCGCGAAACCCAGGATCTTCATTGCGGGTGCAGACCTGAATGGGTTCAGCCGGGAACGCGATCCGCAACGCCTGGGCCGCTTGATTGACCAAGGCCAGCAGACTTTCGACCGGATCGCCCGCCTGCCGTTCCCGACCGCAGCAGCCATTCACGGCGTTGCCTTGGGAGGCGGCCTGGAAATCGCGCTGGCCTGCGATTACCGGGTGGCTTCCCTGGATTCCGCAACCAAGCTGGGCCTTCCGGAAACCAACCTCGGCATTCTGCCAGCCTGGGGCGGCTCGACCCGCCTGCCGCGGCTGATCGGTTTGCCTGCCGCGCTCGAGATGATTTTAGCCGGAAAACAGCACGCCGCGAAACCTGCGCTCAAGATCGGGTTGGTCGACGGCGTGGCTTACCCGGAACGGATCCTCGCCGAAGCCGTAAAACTCGTGCTCCAGGGCAAAAAGCGCCGCCTCAAACCTCACCTGGCCAACCGGGCTCCCCTCTCCAAGGTGATCGCGGCGCAGGCGCGAAAACGGGTCCTGGCAAAGACGCGGGGTAATTACCCCGCTCCCCTCAAAGCGTTGGAGGTTGCCGTGGCGGGGCTGACATCATCGCCCGCGCAATCGCTTGCCAATGAGCGGCGCGAGTTTATCAACCTGGCGATGGGCGAGCCGGCCGCTAGCCTGATCCGGGTATTCTTCCTGCAGGAACGGGCAAAGAAGCTGGCGGTCGAATCCGCGGAAAAGCCGTTGCCGGTCAGGCGGGCCATGGTGGTCGGCGCCGGCATTATGGGTTCCGGGATCGCGCAATGGCTCAGCGCGCGCGGGCTGCGGGTCGTGCTGAAGGACATCGGGCCCGAGCCGCTCGGCAAAGGCATGCAGGCCATCGCCAAGCTTTATCGTGACGCGGTTAAACGGCGCATCTTTACCGAAGCGGAAGCCCGCGCCGGGTCTGACCGCATCCTGCCGGTATTTGAGGACAACATCCCGCTGCACGATGTTGATCTTGTAATTGAGGCCGCCGTCGAAAAACTGGATCTGAAATGCCAGGTGTTCCGCCAACTTGAGGAAAAGGTTCCGTTCTGCCGGGTGCTGGCCACCAACACCTCGGCGCTGTCGATCGACGCCATCGCGGACGGCCTGCCGCATCCGGAAAAAGTGGTCGGCATCCATTTCTTCAACCCCGTCCACCGGATGCAACTGGTGGAGATCGTGCGGGGCCCGCGCACGGGTCCGCTTGCGCTGGCTACCGCCGTGCAGCTCGCGAAAGCCATCGGCAAACTGCCCGTCCTCGTGAAGGACAGCCCGGGCTTTCTCGTTAACCGCATCCTGTTGCCTTACCTGATAGAGGCGGTTCGTATTTTCCAGGAAGGTTATCCGGCGGAGCGCATCGACCGCCTCATGCTCGACTTCGGGATGCCGATGGGGCCGCTCCGCCTCGGCGACGAAGTCGGGCTCGACGTCGCGGCCCACGTCGCCACGGATCTGACTCAGCGGCTTTCCCATCTCCCTCCGGTTAACGCCGTCCTGCCGCGCATGCTCGAGAAAGGCTGGCTGGGCCGCAAATCGGGAAAGGGCTTTTACGATTACCAGACCAAAGGCAAGGAGACGCTCAACTCCCAATTGAACGAATTTCAGGCGCTGCAGGCGCCCCAGGTCGACGACGCTGAACTCCGGGACCGCATGGTCCTGCTGATGGTGAACGAGGCGGCCCGGTGCCTGGAGGAGGGCGTGGTGACCGCTCCGGAGGATGTCGATTTCGGCATGATCATGGGGACGGGCTGGGCACCGTTCCGCGGCGGCCCGCTGAATTACGCGGATTCCACCAGTCTGCCGGCCGTCGTCGCCCGTTTGCAGGAACTACAGAAACGCGTCGGCAATTACTTCGCCCCTTGCGCTCTCCTGGCCGACAAAGCCGCGCGGGGGGACCGCTTTTACGCTTCGGCGCCCGGGCCTGAATCGAGTGCCGGTGGTCCGCCGCAATCCTGAAGGTCGTGTCGTGTTATGAAAGAAACGTTGTCCAAACCTGCGCTCAACCTGGATCGCCCCTTGCCGGACGCCCCTCCGGACCGGCCCCCGCAAGGGCCGGTCTTTCCGCCGATCGAACGCAAACCGGTCGCGTTTGAGGTCAGAGCGTTACAAGCCTTGCTCGACGGCGAGTTTGCCGAGACCAGGACCATGGTCAAAAATCTGGTGTCGCAGTTTTCCTACGATGACGGCCTGGACGTGCCCGCCTACCGCGCCAAAGTGCTGGCCTGGACCGTTAGCCTCGCTGAAGCCGGACTCGGCCGCATTTTCATCCCACGCGAACTGGGCGGCGAAGAAAATCTGCCGAAGTTCATCGCCGCCTTTGAAGCCCTGGCGTTCCACGACCTCAGCCTGGTCATCAAGGTCGGCGTGCAGTTCGGATTATTTGCCGGGAGCATCCAGCGACTGGGAACCGAATACCATCGCCGCAAATACCTGGTGGACGCCGTGACAGCACGCCTGCCGGGCTGCTTTGCCATGACGGAGATCGGTCACGGGTCAAACGTGCAGGGGCTCGAAACCACGGCCGTGTACGATCGCGCGACGGACGCGTTTATCATCAACAGCCCTTCCTATTCGTCCGGGAAAACTTATATCGGCAACGCCGGCGAACATGGACGCCTGGCGACGGTCTTTGCCCAACTCGAGGTAAACGGCGAGCGGCACGGCGTGCATGCGTTTCTGGTCCCGATCCGGGACGAGGCCGGTCACCCGCTGCCGGGCATCACCACTGCAGATAACGGCCTGAAAATGGGCCTGAACGGGGTCGACAACGGTCAACTCTGGTTTGACCACGTCCGGGTGCCGCGGCTCGAAATGCTGAACCGCTTTGCCGAAGTCACCCCGGAGGGCGTTTACCGCAGCGAAATCAAGAGCGCCAGCGCCCGCTTTTTCACCATGATCGGCACCCTCGTGACCGGACGGATAAGCATCGCGGCCACGGCCAACAGCGCCGCCAAATCCGCGCTGACGATCGCGATCCGCTACGCGGCGCGCCGGCGCCAGTTCGGACCGCCGAAAGCCGGCCGGGAAACGCTGCTCCTGGATTACCCCGCACACCAGACGAGGCTGATGCCCCTCCTGGCGAACGCCTATGCACTCGACTTCGCTTTGAAACGCCTCGTACGGCTGAACGAAAAGGCAACGCCGGGCAATTCCCGCGACGTCGAAACGCTGGCGGCAGCCCTAAAGGCTTTTGTCACCTGGAATACCACCAAAACCATTCAAACCTGCCGGGAAAGTTGCGGGGGCGAAGGCTACATGGCGGTGAACCGGTTTGCCGCGCTGAAGGCCGACACCGACGTCTACGCTACGTTCGAAGGTGACAACACGGTGCTGATGCAACTCGTCGCCAAAAACCTGCTCACCGAGTTCGGCGATAAATTAAAGCATCTGCGTCCGGCGCAGCTGGCTGGTTTTTTTGTCCGGCGAAAGTTTGCCCAGGTGGTAAAGCAGAGCCCGCACTTATGCCTGAACGTTGCCAAGGAGCATCTGCTCGATCCGGCCGTGCAGCAGATGTATTTCAAGTATCGCGAGGACGCATTGTTGTCGAAAATTGCGCAGCTGTTTCGCCGGGTGCTTTCATCTGAACAGGCCGCTGACCCGAACCCCGAACGCCGAACCCCGAACCCCGAACGCCGAACTCCGAACGCCGAACTCCGAACCCCGAACTCCGCTTCCTACACGGCCTTTACTCGTTTGCAGCCCGAATTGCTCGAACTGGCGCACGCCTACTCGGAGCGGATCATCCTGGAGTATTTCACGGAGGCGATCGCCGGGGTCGAAAACCGGCCGCTGCAGGCCGTACTCAAGCGGATGGCGGACCTGTTTGCCCTGACGCACCTCGACGAGCATCGAGCCTGGTACCTGGAACAGGGTGTTTTCACGACCGCGAAAAGCGGCGCCATCCGTGCCGTCGCGCTCAGGTTGTGCCGCGACCTCAGCCAGGAGGCCGTCGCCTTGGTCGATGCGTTCGGCATTCCGGATGCGTGCCTTGCCGCGCCGATCGCGCTTTAAGGCGATCGCGGCCAAATACTGCCCCGGCCCCGGCCCTTACCTTACACCGCCCGGCGGGTTACCCGGTTCCACTCGCCGTTGTTAAGAAAGTCAATGTCGAGGCGGAACCGCCCGTTCTCGCTCCGGGTTACGTCGGCCGAAAACATGCTCTCGGCGCCGCAGAGATGCGCAACGACCGAGAGTTCGTTGATCCGGTCGGCAACCGCCTCGGCGGCCCGGTTGGTCGCGTAGCTGTACTGTTGGGCTTCCTCCGCCACGAAACGCACTTTGTCCTTGGCAAATGCGTCCGTCACCATCCGTCCCACCACTTCGTTCAAGTAGAACTCCGGCGTCATGCCGAGAATCATCGCGACCTCTTCCAGGGCCGCCCAGTTCTCGCGGGTCAAATTCATGCTCAATTTCTCTAACGGCGTTTCCATAAAACACCTGAGCGGCACCTCAGCACTTTTTATGCTCACAACCGAAAAATTCGACGCAGATCTGCAATTCCCGGATTTCGCATGACTCGCGACACCCGGCACCCGGCACTCGACACCCGGCACCCGACACCCGACACTACTTCCCATGAACGACTCTTCGTCCGACCCCATCGTCGTCTCCGGCCCGCCCAGCGCTTCTCAGGAAATGATCCTGTCGGCCGGCGCACTTGAGTTGCTGGCTGAACTCCACCATACCTTTGACCAGAGGCGCCTGGACCTTTTAGACCGTCGCCAGCAACTCCAACGCGAGTTGGATCGCGGCAAAAACCTCGATTTTCTACCCGAAACCGCGCACGTCCGGGAATCCGAATGGCGCGTCGCGCCGATCCCGGCGGACCTTATGGATCGCCGCGTTGAGATCACGGGACCGACCGATCGCAAGATGGTGATCAACGCGCTGAACTCCGGCGCGAAAGTCTTCATGGCGGACTTCGAAGATGCCAACGCCCCCGTTTGGGCTAACATGATTGAGGGTCAGCGCAACCTCTATGACGCGGTCCGGCGCACGATCACCTATACGGGTCCGGAGGGTAGGAGCTATCAATTAAACGAGAATCCGGCGGTTCTGTTCGTGCGGCCGCGCGGCTGGCATCTGGTCGAGAAACACATCCGGATCGACGGTCGTCCGGTCTCCGGCTCGCTCTTCGATTTTGCGCTCTACTTTTACCATAATGCCAAGGAATTGCTGGCTCGCGGTACCGGCCCTTACTTTTACCTTCCTAAGATGGAAAGCTACCTGGAGGCGAGGCTTTGGAACGACGTCTTTAACCTGGCCCAGGATAAAGTAGGCGTTCCCAGAGGCAGCATTCGCGCAACGGTGCTGATCGAGACCATCCCGGCCGCCTTCCAGATGGATGAGATCCTGCACGAACTCAGGGACCATTCCGCCGGCCTGAATTGCGGGCGTTGGGACTACATCTTCAATTGTATCAAGCGTTTTCGGAGCCGTGAGGACTTCGTGCTGGCTGACCGCGCTCTGGTGACCATGACCACCCATTTCATGCGTTCCTATTCCCTCCTCTGCATCAAGACCTGCCATCGCCGGCAGATTCATGCGATGGGCGGAATGGCCGCGCAGATCCCGGTGAAGAACAACGATGAAGCCAACCGCCAGGCGTTTGCAAAGGTGCAAGCCGACAAGGACCGTGAAGCCACCGACGGACACGACGGGACCTGGGTGGCGCACCCGGGTCTGGTGCCGGTAGCTTATAAAGCCTTTGACCAGGTCATGCCGGCCGCTAACCAGATTGATCGCCGGCGTGACGACGTTAACGTCAGCGCGGCCGACTTGCTGCGGTTCGAACCGAAGGCCCCGATCACAGAACAGGGCGCCCGGATCAACATCAGCGTCGGTATCCAATACCTTGAAGCCTGGCTTCGCGGTTCCGGCGCCGTGCCGATCTTCAATCTCATGGAAGACGCCGCCACGGCAGAGATTTCCCGGGCGCAACTCTGGCAATGGTTACGCAGTCCGAACGGAAAACTCGAGGACGGCCGCAAGTTGGATCCGGACCTGTTCCGAACCCTGTTCACGGACGAGATGTCCAAACTCGAAACGCTGGTCGGTCCGGAAAGATTTCGTTCCGGCCGTTACGAGGCGGCCGGCAATCTTTTTCAGCGATTGATCACCACGGAAGAGTTTGTCGAATTCCTTACTTTGCCCGGTTACGACCTGTTAGACTGAGATCCGCCTGGTGTTGTTATGGATTTTCCCACTATCTATTAAGAAGATGTAAGCCCCGTAAATGTAGCTTGTTACCGTTGCCCCGACCTTATACATCAGCTCTGCGGAAAGAGAACTTCGCATGCGCTGGACAGAAAAGCTGGGATTTCACTTCAACCACTACGCGTGGCTGTTTCAGGAAAAGCGAGATTGGGGCGTGAGCGGTCTATGGAGTCGGCGGGCCAGTCTGAACGACGCGACTAACCTTCAGCTGCCGCCCCCTCGCAACGGTGAAACCACCCGGGTGCATGTTCTGATCGGCCGTCGCTGCTGGGAGCGCGGCCTCTGGATGCTCGCGTCGCTCTTCCATGCCTGCGGCAAAGCGTGGCCGGTGACGTTTCACGATGACGGCACGTGCGACCGCACCGTTCAGGCGCAGCTTATGGCCGTGGCGCCATTCGCGCAGTTCCTTACTCGAGCTGACGCAGATGCCCGGATGGCAGAGCAGCTGAAGGCTTTCCCGCACACGCGCTTGCTCCGCCGGGACTGCCCATCGCTGGTCAGGCTGCTGGACACGTGCACGCTTTTTGAGGAATTCAACCAGCTCGTTCTCAGCTGTGACCTCCTCTTTTTTCTCACGCCCAAAGAGTTGCTCTGGTGGGACCAGGACGGGTGGCAGGAAAGCCTGTTCCTCGGGAGTGCCGGGAATCTCTCTTCAGAACTTCTCTCGGCGATAAACCACCGGCTTGGGATCGAACCCCTCCGCCAGCTCAACTCCGGGGTCGCCGCCCTTCGGAACGGCTTCCTCGATCTGCCGTTGATCGAGAAAACCCTCGTCCGAACCGGAGCAGTCCATGCGGAACAGCGCTGGGCGGTCGAACACGCCCTGTTTGCGATGTTGGCGGCAGTGAAGCCGTCAAGCCTGTTGCCATCCAGTTACGTGATTTCTGCCGGCCACACCAAGCCGGCCACGGCGACCATGCGCTTTTACGTCGGCCACGCTCACGACCAGTTATATTCCGAAGGGCTAAGCACCATGGCTCCCATCCTCTCGTCGAGGTTCGGCCGCCGGCATCCCCATCGCCACCGCCCGACCCGCCCCGTCCGGTTGCCGGCTTCCTGATAAGGAAATGCCACAAATGGAGCGTTTCGTGTCACACGGCGGGCACAGCGAAATGGCGGGCACAACGTAAGAGTTCACACGGCGACCACGGCGAGCCACGGCGACCACGGCGGAAAGACTAAATCATCCGCAGAACACGCAGAAGAACGCAGAAAAGAGAGAAACATCCACAGATTACACAGATTGACACGGATTAAGAGGACCGGGCGGCAACTCTAAGGTTGACACTCGCACCTAACCCCCATCCTGCCGCTCCGAACTCCGAACTCCGAACTCCGAACTCCGAACTCCGAACTCCGAACTCCGAACTCCGAACTCCGAACTCCGAACTCCGAACTCCGAACTCCGAACTCCGAACTCCGAACTCCGAACTCCGACCTCTTTC
>JAFBAP010000188.1 GCA_019247695.1 Verrucomicrobiota bacterium
GGACCCAGCCCTCCTAAGGCGTCAGGCCTGTACGCCCTCCCTAACAAACGCCCGCCCCGCCGGGTTGGGTTTGCTGAAGGGGCGGCAGAAAGCGTCGCTCGCCGGTTCTGCCGCCCCTTCAGGGCTCGATCGTGATTTGACGGTTACCCAGGGTAAACCCTGGGCTAAGATCTCCCGGCCCGTTGGGCCTAAGACCGATTCAACCAACCGGATTCGGCCGCGCCCGGGGCCTGAGGCAAGTGCAACGCCCTCACGGCCGCAGCAGCGCCTTGATGGCGCGGCGTTCGTCCATCGCGCGGTAGCCCTCGGCCACCTGCTCCAACGGCAGCGTCAGGTCGAAGACCGTGCCGGGGTTGATTTTCCCGTTCAGCACCAGTTCGATCAGCTCGGGTAGGTAACGCCGCACGGGCGCGGGGCCGCCGTGCAGGTGCACGTGGGCAAAGAACAGCTCCTGGCCGCTGAGTTCCACCCCGTGCGGCACGCCCACGTAGGAGACGTGGCCGCCCTTGCGCGTGCAGCGGATCGCCTGCAGCATCGATTCCGGGGTGCCCACGCACTCCAGCACCGAATCGGCGCCTACGCCCTTGGTCAGCTCAAGCACCCGGGCCACGCCCTCCTCGCCGCGCTCGGAAATAATATCGGTCGCGCCGAACTCGCGCGCGAGCTGCTGGCGCTGCGCGTGCCGGCTCATCGTGATGATCCGCTCAGCCCCCCTCTGCCCGGCCGAGAGCACCCCGAGCAGGCCCACCGCCCCGTCGCCGACCACCACCACGGTCGAGCCCGGCCGGACGTTGGCCGCATCGGCGGCGAACCAGCCGGTGCCCAGCACGTCCGAGGTCGTCAGCAGGCTCGGCACAAAATCCTCCGGCGGCACCTCCGGCGTGGGCACCAGCGTCCCGTCGGCCAGCGGCACGCGCAGCACCGGCGCCTGCGCCCGGACGATCCACTCGCGATGCATGCACGAGGATTGATAGCCGTACCGGCAGTTGGGGCAGGTGTTGTCGGAGGTGGCAAACGAGCCGACGACGAACTGCCCCGGCTTGAGCGACCGAACCGCCTTGCCTACTTCCTCGACAATGCCGCAGTATTCGTGGCCCATCGGCGTGGGCCCGTTGAGGGGCTGAATCCCGCGGTAAGGCCATAGGTCCGAGCCGCACACGCAGGTGGCCGCCATCCGGATGACCGCATCGGTTGGTTCGAGGATCTGCGGCGTTTCGCGCTCCTCAAAGCGGACGTCGCGCGGGCCGTAGAGAACGGTTCCTTTCATAGTTTGTTTCCTTGTTCGAATGAGGTATCCAGGTTTTTTGGAGGGGTCGACCGGCCGGTTACGACATCCGGCTGGTCGAGTTTTCCCTCCAATCCCGTGAGCTGACTGCATTCAGGCTCGGCCGAATCCTCGCCCCTGACGCAAGCGGTTGCTATCAGGATCGTGCGGCCACTGTCGGATTCATGCGGGAAAAGGTAAGTCCGCCTTCCTTCGCCTTGGCCTTGGCCTTGCCCTTGCCGGAGCAAACCCCATAGGCGCAATCGGCGCCCCCATGCGCACGAACGGCGCCCGGCCGCCCGGCACACGCGCCGCGTGAGCGCCTGCCGTCGAACGGCGCTTGAATGCTGGACGACGCTCCCCGGCAATCCACGATTCCACCGGGCAAATGCAGAGCGTGGTGTTATGGAAAATCGAATAAAGTACAGTAAAGTTAACCCAATCTCAGAAATTTTAAGGCCCATGCCCACCGAACCTCCCCAGAAACTCCGCATCCGGTGGATGCCCCGAGGCCCCGTAAGACCCTTCTACGTCGACGTAAAAAGCATCGAGGAAGGAGTCAAAATCATGGAAGCCCTCGCGGATTATGACCGGTTCCGGCTCGAAAATGGCCTGAAAGGCGGATACGCCAACGCAGGTGGGCTTGAGATATTCGAAAACGGCGAATGGGTAAATTGGACCGATCCCGATCGCGAATCCGACCCTCCAACGGTAAAGCCAGCCTGCACGCCAAAGGGACCGAGCTACTACCGGCTAACGGTAGCCGCGATCATGGGAGTCTGCATTGCCACAAGCACCGCGACAGCCCTGGGATTCGCCTGCCACGGGATCGGCCGGAGCGCCGCCGCCGGGGCGCTCATCACAGGCTCCGTTGCAGCAATTCTCACATGGTACACCCTGAGGAGCACCCCGACGGAAATACCGGCGGCCGCGTCACAAGCGTCACAAAAGAGCCCGAAGTGGCTGACCTGGCTCGTAGCCGGCGCCTTCGCCGCATTCGCTCTCAGGGCCTTCTCACAAGCGCTCTTCATCAAGCACGGAATCCTGTACGCAAACGATCCCTATGACACGCCGATGCACGTCAGTTACGTCAACTACCTGGCGAGCGGTGTCGCCTTCTGGCCGGCGGATTGCATCTTTTCCAGGGAACCCCTTCACTACCCGATAGGGGTCGACCTCTTTACCAGCCTGTTCGTCGTCGAGGGGATACCCATCCAATGGTGCTTCCTCGTCTTGGGAATACTTGCCTCCGCCGCAACGGCCACATCCCTCTGGAAATGGGGAGGAACCTTCACGGTCGCCGGATTTCTCTTTAACGGAGGGCTGGAGGGCTTCAAATTCCTCGCAGGAAAAGGGCTGGAACAAATCACCTACGAAGTGGACTGGAAAAGCATTCCTATCATTATGTTCGCTCTGCAACGAACCTTGCTCTATGCCCTGCCCGCAGGACTCATCCTGCTCATCAGCTGGAGAAAGCGCCTCCTCAGGAACGAGAAAGGGCTCCCCATTTGGATCGAATGGTGCCTGTACACTACCATGCCGCTCTTCCACATCCACACTTTCATGTTCCTCTCCGCCATGCTGGGCATCTGGGCCCTTACAGGCCCCAAAAGGAAGGAAGCCGGCAAGCTCATCCTGCTCTCAATTCCTCTTGCAACCCTCCTTGTCAAACTCGTGGCAGGATTCGGAAACGCAGGAATCATCCACCTGCAATGGGGATGGTGCCAAGGGGACAAGGAATTCTGGCGGTACTGGCTGGCCAACTTCGGAATCCTTCCCATCCTTATGGCGCTGCTGCCGCTGTGGTTATCGGCGGCGAAAAAAGTTAGACAGGCGGACACCGGAATCACTATCCCCTCCATCCTGCTCTTCCTGGTTTTCCTCAACGTGATGTTCGCACCTTACGCCTGGGACAATACGAAACTGCTCCTTTGGTGCTACCTCGGAATCCTGCCCGCAATCGGAGAAATGCTCTTATGGGCGAAAACATGGTTGGAAAACAAATACGCAAAAACCACGGCGGGATGGCCGCTCGCGCAATGCGGCTTCGCCACAGTCCTGACCGCCCTCTTTTTTTTCCGGAGCCATTACGCTTTGGAGCTACATTGAGAATGGCCCAAGAACCTGGGAACTGGCCGGCGTGAAAGAACTGAAAGAAATCAAAACAGCCACGGCCGGCATCCCACCGGAGCGGACCTACGTCTGCTTGCGGAATGAGGCCAATCATCCGCTGCTGCTGATCGGACACAAAATCCCAGCCGGATTCGGAGTTCACCTCTGGTCCCACGGCTACAAACGCACCGGAGAAACAGAGGAAGCGGTGGACGACATTCTCAAAGGAGCGCCCGGCTGGGAAAGATGTGCCGGCGACCTGAAAGCGGACTACGTCTTCTGGGGAAAAGAGGAAAAGGAAAAATTCCCGAATTCCACGACCCCATGGGCCAAAGAACCCGTCAAAGCCGAAGGCAAAGACTGGGCCCTCTACGATTTGCGAGGACACTGAATACTCCGGAACGGAACCACGTTTGGCCTCAGCCGGGCAGGCGTGAAAGTGGAAAACGGCTTGGTTTGCGCGGACGAGGCAGCGTAAAGCGGGATGTGGTATTCAGGTGCGACAAACACGGCGGGAACGCATGCTCATCGGCATTGACTGGGGTGGCCTTTATCTTCGACCATGAGCACCGTCAGGCGTGGATCGCCGGCGTATAGGTGGCCCGCGATGAGGATTCCGGTAAAAACCGGTTCCCGCACACGCCTATGGTTTTATCCGAACGTTGCAACATCATCCTCCGTCTGGCAGCAAGATTCAGGAACACCGGATGCATCACCTGTTTGCCACGCTTGCCTGGGCGGCCGCCGCCTTCATCTCGACCAATCTCGATGACTTATTGCTGCTGGCGAGCTTGTTTATAGGGGCTGAATTCAGTCCGGGCTCCGTCATTGTTGGTCAGTTCGTCGGGATGGCCGTCCTGGTGCTCGCCAGCGTGGCGGCGGCATGGCTTGCGGTGGCTGCCCCAAGGGGGTGGCCGGCGTTACTCGGGCTTGTTCCCCTGCTGTTGGGACTGAAACGAGGCTGGACCTGGTGGCGCGGGCGCCAAGGCAGGTCTGGTGTTCCAAATCAAGGGTTCATCGGAACCGGCCAACTTCAAGCCTCGCATTCACCTTACGCGACTTGGACTGTGACCCTCCTCACCATTGCCAACGGCGGGGATAATCTGAGCGTCTACATCCCGTTGCTCGCCGCTGATCGAGCCTTGATCCCCGTCTATGCGGCGGCCTTCATTTTCCTGACGGGCATTTGGTGCCTGATCGGCTACGGGTTAACGCATCAGCCGCTGCTGCGTGAGCGTTTAACCAGGTACAGCCCGGTCGTGACGCCGGTCGTCCTGATTGGCATGGGCCTGAAGGTCCTGGCCGGCGCACGGATTACCTGGCCGTAATCTTGATCGGTTCTGGGGTGCGGACTTGACGCACTCCCACGGATAAAGCGCGTGGGATTCAGCCGTGACGAAGCGGGCGCGCAAGATAAATGCTGCATCGAAGGGATTGCGGTCAGGGTACCGGGTCCGCGTACGCCCCTGGCCAGGAGCGTGGAGCTGGTCTTTGCCCCGGGGGGCGATTGGGCCTAAGACCGATTCAACCGGGGACGGAGCATCCGCCGCCGCCACCCCCTGAGCCGGCATTCTACCGGGATAACCATCTGAATGGTATTACTGATTTTTGTGCTTGGAAGCTCTGCGTGCTCCTGAAGCGCAAAAACATCATCAGGCCCCGGCCGGCGCGTCCCTCATGGAAACATGGTCGATGGCGTGAAACGGCACATACAGGATGATGCCCTCGGCGTTGACAATCGTGCAGGCATTTTTACCCACGCTCATGCGCTCCACGGTCTCAATGGCGCAGACCTGGCCGTCCCGCGTTGTGACCACAAAGGGCACGAACGGAACTCGGCGTAAGAACTGGGTCAACTCTTCTCGCATGCTAGCCGGCGTCCTCGGTCAGTACTGAAATATAGTTGGTCATTCTCAGAGCGCATCTTCTAAACCGGGGTGTCCAGTATGGCCAGGTGGCCGCCTCGGCGTCTTCTCTTTTGAGGGCGCCGGTCTGGTTGGCTTTGCCTTCTTGGCGATTTTGACCGGCGCTTTCCAGGTCTCCTCCGGGGTTCCTCCGGGGCCAGCATGAAAAATGCGAGCTGTCGACGCCCGGCTGATTCAAGGCCACCTGGATCACCACCGGAGCGTCCGGATTCGACGTTCTGTGCGCCTTACCGGAATCGTTAGTTACGGCCATCGAAGCGCGTCGGTGCAGGGCCGGCGCACTTTGGGTTACGGGGTTGTCGCCCCACTTACCCGCGCGACGGCGCGGGATTGAACACAGTATGGGGCGAAGCGGACGCGGAGCCCACCGCCGAGAATGGGCCGGTTCCGAGTTCGCCGGAGGCGGTTGTCAATACCCCCCGCGGCGGTCTGGCTTCAGCCGCGTCCGCCGTTGAGCCGGCGCCAGCGCTCGCGGACCTCGGGCCACTGCTCGCCGTAAAACATCCGGCCAACGTCGTCGTGCATCCGGTCGAGTTGGGCCTTTTCGTCGGGCGTCAGGTCACGCCCCTTGGGAACCTTCCACTCACGGGAATCCGTCCCGGGCGCCTCCCACTCGCGGGAATCCATGGGCCAAAGGTAACACGCAACACGCCAAACGGGTCGACTCCTCCCAAATGGCGCGTGAAAACTGTTTTCGGTTCCCCAATACGTCATAAGCATGAGTGTTTTTGAACCGGTCGAGCTATCGTGATCGACGTAATGGAGTGGTCCTAACGCCCCGGCAGGCCAGCCACCCTCGTTGGCCCGCTGAGGCGGTAGGCCCGTCCGTTTGCAATCCGATAGCGAATCATTACCGCCACGTGCCGATCCGCCCGATAAGTGATGGAGACCTGTCGGGAGTCAGCCGACCAGTGCGCATAAAAGGCATCGGCCCCGGTGTCGAGGGTCTCGCTGACCTCTTCGAGGGGACCGATCTTTCTGTTGGTCTGGGCGTCCATCAGGTAGAGGTGAAAATTGTCGTCGCCAAGCTCACCCTCACCGTGGGCCGCGATGGCGTAGTGGCCATCGGGCGACTGACCGTCGACGATCACGACGTATTCCCCGGGTTGGTAAGCATAGTTTGAAGTCGCACGCGCGGAAGGCAAGAGCGGCCCAAAGCCGATCGATGCAAAGGCGATTGCAGGAAGCAAGAAGCGGAGGTTCATTCCAGGTGATGCGTTGATGGTGGCTGATGGCCTGGCCTCCCGTATGGGGGCCCCCAAGTTCACGTGTCAACCCGGAGGCAAGGGTGGGGTTGCACAACATGTTGGCGGTGAAAGCGGCCATCTTTGTGGACTGTTTTTCGGTCGGTTCCGGTTGCGGCAGGGCCGTGCCGTCGCTTACATTTCAGCCTCAGCTCAGCCGAGCGTCCGTCCCCGTTTTAATAGACTCCGCCCGAACCAAAATCCATACCTTATTCAGGTGAGGCTTTCGCTTTTCGCCCCGTTCAATGAGCGCGTTGAAAGGTCTTTGTAACAACCGCGCGCCAGGTACCTTGGAACTCGCTATGTGATGCGGTTCAGAATTTTGTAAGAAATCCGGGTTCGGGGAACGCATAACGTTTCGTGGTGGGGTTAACTTCGGGTTGCTGAGGGCGTCACTCCGCTGCCAAAATCAAACGTGCCGCGCCGCAAGATCCCCGCCCGACCAGGGCGGGCGGATGGCTGCCCCGGTGCAGGAAGGAATGGGTTGACGAGGCGATCCGAACATCACTCACGTTAAGGCTTCTGATTGGATTGTCACACTCGCTTCAATGTCCGGGACTGTGGAAAGATTTCGCCTCAGGACTAACGTACTTTGCCTCGGAGAGTTTAAGCGGCGCAGGCGATCAGAAGAGGTAAGGCACCAGGGCTGCGGTCTGATGCGCATAGGTGGCGTATGTCTCCCCGAACTGGGAGCGCATCCATTGCTCCTCTATGCGGAGCTTGACCCAGAGTATGAGGACCATGAGGACGAAAGCAATAAATCCGCGCACCTGGGAGAGGGCGATCGCGGTGCCAAGCAACCCGGCCAGAATGCCGGTGTAGATGGGGTGACGAACCACTGCATAGGGCCCGGTGGTGATCAGTTCGTGGCCCTGCTTAATCGTCACGGAGCTGCTCCAGTTCCTGCCGAGGTGCTCTCGCGCCCAGACGGCGAAGAGAAGGCCGGCGACCATGACCGTAGCTCCCAGCCAGAAAGGCCAAAACCCGGCCGGCCAGGGCTGGAGGTAGAGCCAGCGCAGCGGGATGCGAGTTGTCGAGAACAGGGCGATCGCGATCAGGAAGGTGATGGCGCGCAGGATGCGCGAGGCGACGGGCTCGAGACGCCGGGTCGTTTTCGTAGCGACGGCTTTGATCTGCCAGTAGATGAGAAAGGCGATCCAGAAAACGGGAAACAAGGATTCGTAAAACCAGAGCACGCAGTACCTCCAGGCGTTGAGGATAAACATGGATCCACCACAGGATTCGGGAAAGGCGACGCACGACCACAAAACGGAAGTCGGCCGGAAGCCGGTCGGCGCGTTGCACGGCGGCGCTCTCTGATACCATTTCGCCGGCCATGGAGGTAAAGATTTTGCCTTCCTTCTCAGGGATTAGGTGCGCTGCCGGCTTTAAACCTGTTAAACCGTATAAACGGTCTTGGCCCGACGGGCCGGCAGAGATTAGCCCAGGGTTCCACCCTGGGAACGCACCCCTCCCCAGATCGAGCCCTGAAGGGGCGGCAGAAGGCGTCGCTCGCGGGTTCTGCCGCCCCTTCAGCAAATCCAACCCGGCGGGGCGGGCGTTTGTTAGGGAGGGCGTACAGGCGTGACGCCTTAGGAGGGCTCAATCGTTATTTTACGGTTATCCAGGGTAAACCCCGGGCTAAGTTTCGCCGGCCCGTTGGGCCTAAGACAAAATTTTACCTCGATGGTCATCGAAATGGTATGAGTTGCAGGATTCTTTTTTCAACGACCGCTTGCCGGACGCCGAGCGGACCGTCAAAACGCCCCGCTTCGGCTTGTTCTCCTTGGGCGGCCGGTACTGTAGGCTTTGCTTTTGCCGCTAAAGCCGCGCCCCAGGCATCCGAGTTTAGCAGGATCGTCAACGATGAGGGCTAAAGACTTAATGCCAGGGAAAACGCCCGGCCGGTGGACCGCCGAGGAGATCAAACCGCAGCTACTGCCGCGCATGTGGCACGAGTTGGTCGCCTACGTGGCCGTCAAGACGTTCGACTTTGACGCGGGTCGCAGCGCGGTCAACCTCGATAAACGTCCGGATTACCCCCTTTCGGGTTTTGACCTGGACGCGTTTTTCCAGGCCACCGGCAACTAAAGGCGCCAAAAGCTGACGCCGAGACCACGTCCTGGCCCCCGGCGGCGTTTTCGGGCCGGGTCGACCTTCTCGGCGCGCCGGGCGCGCCGTTCTTCTTGGGTCAGGATTCCGGCGAAGGGCGTCGATTGGCGAAGCCGCCGGGCGTTTTTGCCCGGATCGACCCACCGCTGTAGGGGTTGTTCGAGGGAGTTCGCGTCGAACAGGCCGAGCCACTCCTGCATCGCGTCCATCACCGAACGGGAAAAGCGGCCACCGTTGATGTCGTTGGCCAACCGCTCGCGCATGCCGGCCAAGACCTCCGGGTTTTGCCTCGGCCGCCGCGCGATTTCGCGGTGCAAAGCGAGGCTTCGCTCCTCCAGCCTGGCATGACGCGTTGGCATCCCTTCGCTCAAAGCAAGCGCACCATCGCCGTTTACGGGGGGGGTATTGAAATGTGACGCGAAGGCCCCCTCTATAAGGAAAATGGGGGAAAAGAAATGTATGTGCGGGGGATTTCCGGGAAAAGAGGAGACGGATTACCGGCATCGTCTTACCCCCCGGAACGCAAAAAACTTTCAGCCAAACAGATGACTCAGGGCCAGTTCAAACCCCGGTAACAAACCGGTCGACAGCACGTCACCCGGTTTGAGCACCTTCGGCGGTCGCCCGACATCTGCGCTGAACCGGTATACCTCGGCGGTCTTGCGCTTCGGATCGATGATCCAAAGCTCCGCCGCCCCGTTTTGGGCGTAACCAAGGCGTTTCTCGTTCCGGTCGTAACGCGCCGTTTTGGGCGAGAGCACCTCAATCACCAGGTCAGGAACCCCCACCGCGCATTGGTCGGTAAGCCGGTCGAGGTGAGCACGGGCAAAAAACATCACGTCGGGTTGGTAACGTTCTTCTCCCTCGGGCCCCTTTAGCCTCACCTCGAAAGGGGCTTGGTAAACCTCCCCCAGAGCTGGATGGGCCCTCAGGAACAGGGAGATTTCGACAAAGAGCTCCCCCGCAAGGCGTTGGTGGAAGCGGTTCGGTGGGGGCGACACAATCAGGTGACCTCGAATGTATTGGTGAGGCAGCACGCTCTCGGGCAGGGCGTCGAACGCCTCTACAGTCATGGGTTGCTCGATGGTGTGCATCGCGGACCTCCGGGGTTTACAGCGGAGGATACACCGGCCTGACGTTGCTGAGAAGGCCGGTGTCGATCCCGCCAGCGACCTGGGCCCCAGCTGCCATCTGGCTCAAGTCGTCCATTTCAGGATGCGCGCAAACGGACCCCTCCCGCTCGTACCTCGCGGGCTCCCTCCCATTCAAGCGGTGGCCTGCCCTGACGCCCGAACGAGGCCTCGACGGCAAGGGGTGGGTATCGATCGCGAAAAGAAATGCTCATTTCCCTCCTGGTGCCCACTCGCTCAGCCGCCGCCGAACAGGGAGGATACGTCAACGTCCGTTCTTCCGGAGCGCAAAACCGGGGTGAAATGCTTCACTCCCCCCTCACCGTAGAAAGAAGATGCGCCCACGGCGCCGGCGTACGTCAGACATCCGATCGCCTGATTGCGGGGAGGCTTTTCTGACCAGCTCTCCATGTCGCTGTAGCCTAACCGGCTAATCGGTCAATACCGAGCCGTGATGGCCCAGGCAAGCAGGAGGATCAGGAGGGCTTGCATCGGGCCACGGACCCATAAGGGGGTCACGGGCCGGTCCCCGAGCTTCACGCCGGTTTGGGCCGCGTGAATGTTCGCGGGAAACACCGCGATGAGGAAAGCAATCAGGCAAATGCCGGCCGGTTGACGCATCTCCGGAAGCAGCAAGCCGATGGCACCGAGCATTTCCAGCAGGCCGGCCACCCACACCGCCCGTTTCGGGTCAGGCACCCAGGGGGGAACCATCTTTTCAAGGTCGGTGCGCATTCGGCCAAAATGAGCGGCCCCGGTGAAGCAGAACATGACGGCTAACGCATAGGCGGTCGACTCATGCCAAGTACGAAAAAGCGGAATGCCCCATGAGCCGAGGAGTCGAAAAAGGATCAAACTTCCCAAAAGCACGAACAGGACGATCATCGACGCAGCAATACATGAATCAAGCGCCGCCCGCGAGCAAGGTTTAGCCCAAAGCGGGGGGACGCGTGCGAGGCGCAACTTTGGCGCGGCGCAGGATCCCTCCTAAGGCGTGACGCCTGTACGCCCCCTCTAACAAACGCCCGCCCCGCCGGGTTGGATTTGTTGAAGGGGCGGCAGAAAATGCGAGCGACACCTTCTACCGCCCCTTCAGGGCTCATCGTTATTTTACGGTAACCCAGGGTAAACCCTGGGCTAAGTTCTACCGCCCCTTCGGGGCTGAAATCCGGTCGAAATTCCACCAAAACAACCATCTAAATTGGTGTAAGACCAATTCAACAAGGTGCGCAGCATGCTCCGGCGCCCCCCTGAGCCGATATTTTATCGGAATAACTGTTTGAATGGTATAAGTCGATCCCGGCCGGCCCACGCAGAATGCGGATCGCGTTACCGGCGAACGGTCCTTCCTGGGCACGGCTCTACCTCGATGCCCTTCCTTACTGCTTGATCCGCATTCAGGGATAAAGGTTTCCCGGCACATTGGGTACAGCCTGGGGAGACGGTCGGGACAGGGGTTGGCTGGCCGCCCTGGCTTAGGAGCGGTCATGAGCGGCGGGCTCCGCTCGCTCCTCGCGGTGGTCCAGACAACCGAAACCTGACTGCTGCCGGGGGAGCTACTCATGAGGCGAAGGCGCCATAGCCTTCAGGTCGATCGTTTCGGCCATCGCCTGGTAGCCCACCCGGTTAGGGTGCAACAGCTCCCCGGGGCCGCCGGTCGTCTGGTTCGGCTGCATGGGCGCTTTCATGGCGCCGGTGGCCGGGTCCAGCGTCGCCGCATCCATGTCCGCCACCGCATCAAATAACCTGCTGGTGCGGATGAAGTCGTTCACTTTCTTGCGTTCGGTGTCCACTTTGGGAAACCCATAGCTCCCGATCGGGCTGCCGAAACTCGACGGCAGCGTTGCCCCGATGACTTTGATGTTTTTAGCGTGCAGCCGCCCCACCACGTCCTTAAAGCCGTTGATCACGTCGTCGCCCGAAACGAGGCAGGCACCCAAGTCATTGATGCCTTCCAACCAGACGACGTAACGCAGGCCCGCCACACCGAACACGTCGCGCTCGAGGCGGACCGGGCACGGTTTACCGCCGGTGGCCAGTAAAAATTGCGATTACGCGCTAACCGCAACGGGCCGAAAGATTTTGGATCGCCGGGGGAGTATCGACCCCCTGGCCCGCGCGACGGCGCGGGATTCCAAAAACGCGGGGCGGAGCGGACGCTCCAGCCAACCGCCGGGAAGGGGCTTTTTGCTCAGCTCGTCTGAGGCAGCTGTCACTAGCCCGGCCCGGTCGGGTCACGGCCATAGTCGCCGTGGAGGATGGCCGATCCTGGGGAGATCACCTTCCGACGTGGAGTGCGCCTATTTCCGCAGGTACGGACCCGGGTGCCGGACGAGGAATGGAAGATCACCTTCGGCGCTGTTATCTGGTTTTCCGCCCTGAAGGCCGGCCAGCCAAGATAGCGGCTTACCCCCTGGAAACCTCCCGAATATCGGCTAAGGAGGTGTCGGCGCCGGAGCATGCTCCGTACCTGGCTGAATCGGTCTTAGGCCCAACGGGCCGGGAGAACATAGTCTCCGGTTTACGCCGGCCTCTCGGCGGCGTGCTTGCCCAGTTTCTTCAACAGCCGCAGCAAGGTCAGCCGCTCGCCGGTCGAAAGGACGCTGGCGGCCTGCTCCATCGCTGCGGCGTGCTCGCGGAACCCCGCCGTAATGAGCGCCCGCCCTTCGGCCGTTAGTTCAACCCGGCGCACCCGCCGATCACCGGCTTCGTCCCGGCGCGCCACAAGTCCTTTCCGAACCAGCCGGTCCACGGCGATACTGATCGAGCCGGGGGTAAGCCAGACCTTCGGTCCCAAGGCGTTGACCGGCAGGGGACCCTTGTGCAGCAGCGCCTCGAGGATGCGGAACTCGGAGTCGCCCAGTTGGGTTCCCTCGATGCTCTGCTGGGCCTGGGCGTTCAGCGCGTGGAAGGTTTTCATCAAGACCAGCCAGACGTGAACGCCGCGGTGGTCCGGGGGCAGGGGGGTCGTCTTTCGCCTCATCAGATTAACCTTGACTTAAATTATATTGATGTAAATACATTTTAAATCAAATGAACAGGACCTCTATCAAACTCGTCCCCACCTTCGCCCGCTGGCTGCTCGGCCTGGTCTTCCTGGTTTTCGGGCTCAACGGTTTCCTGCATTTTATTCCGATGCCGCCCCCGCCCGGCGTCGCCGGTCAATTCCTGGGGGCGCTCTTTGTCTCCCATTATCTGGTCGTGGTGTTTCTGCTCCAGTTAATTCCGGCCGCCTTGCTGCTGCTGAACCGGTTTGTCCCGCTCGCGCTGACCCTGCTGGGTCCGCTCATCGTAAACATCGTGCTGTTTCACGGGCTTATGGCGCCCGGCGGGCTGCCGCTGGCGCTCCTGGTCACCGCGCTCTGGCTCCTGGTGTTCTGGAGCATCCGTTCGGCCTTCGCGGGCCTGTTCCGGCCGCACGTCCCAACGCAGTAAATGAGGCGCTTGCACTTCAAGGTCTGACAAAGGTATGGAGATTGGCGTTGATAGTTTTCTGGCCGCCACCCTCGAGCCCGCCACGGGCCGGCCGGTCGACCCGGCGCGCGACCTGCGCCGGTGGCTCGAGGCGATCGTGCGGGCCGACGAGGTTGGCCTGGACGCGTTCGGCATCGGCGAACATCACCGGCGGGAATACCTGGATTCCGCGCCGGCGGTAATCCTGGCGGCGGCCGCGGCGCGCACCCGTCGCATCCGGCTCACCAGCGCCGTAACGGTGCTGAGTGCCGCCGATCCGGTCCGCGTGTTTCAAGAATTCGCCACGCTCGATCTGCTTTCGGAGGGCCGGGCGGAACTCGTGGCGGGGCGGGGCTCGTTTATCGAAGCGTTTCCGCTCTTCGGGCTGGACCTCAACGACTACGATTCGCTGTTTGCCGAAAAGCTGGAGTTGCTCCTGAAGCTGCGCGATGAGACCCACGTCCGCTGGTCGGGACGGCACCGGGCGGCCTTAAGCGGGCAGGCCGTCTACCCGCGGCCGTTGCAGGACCCGTTGCCGGTCTGGCTTGGGGTGGGGGGCAGTCCGGGCTCGTTTGTGCGCGCCGGCACGCTGGGGCTTCCGTTGATGGTGGCCATCATCGGCGGCGAACCGCGCCGCTTTCGTCCCCTGATCGACTTGTACCGAAAGGCGGGCCTGCGCGCGGGCCATTCCCTGGAGCAGCTAAAGGTTGGCCTCCACGCCTTAGGCTACGTGGCGGAGGATGCCGCCGCGGCCGTCGACGACTTCTTCCCGGGTTATGCGCAGAGCTTCACCGAGATTGGGAAGGAGCGCGGCTGGCCACCCGTTACCCGCGCGCACTATAACGCCCAACTGGGGCCGGATGGAGCGTTGCTGGTGGGCGATCCCGAAACGGTCGCCGAAAAGATCTTGCGCTTGGACGCAGCTTTGGGCGGCATATCGCGCCTTAACTTCCAGATGAGCGTCGCGGCCTTGCCGCACGCCAAGCTGCTGCGCGCGATTGAACTGCTTGGGACGCAGGTCGCCCCTCGGGTGCGAACCGCGCTCGGGTCCGGCTCCGGGGAGGCGCCGCTACGGAGACGGTCAGATCGTGCGGCGTGAATCGCATAGCCAGGCCGCCAGCGGCCACGGTAGAGGACCAGGATCACGGGCCCTTGACGCAATCGCGACTGCAGCCGGACGCAGCGTCCTTGAGCACTGAGTCGGAGGAGTGGGGGGGCGCCCTAAAACGCTGCTCCCGCGCCATCAACGGAAAGGGGCCATCTCCCTCCAATGGGTAGTTGACGCCTCGCGACCCCATAAAATAGATTGCGAAGGTAATCGACGGCTATGGCAAACTCCAGCATTCCTGGGTCCCTTGGGCACGATGTTCAGTTGGCGGACGCTCACGGAAGCTTGTGGCGCGACGTCGACTGTCACCGGGGGCATACGCCGGGGCCCATCCGCGTGGCAGACGCACCGGCGGACAAATCTAACAAGAAAGCGGTTAAAGCGCCTCCCGCTGCGACCAAAGTCGATACCATCATTCTACATATTTACGCGCCCATCATACCGGTGGGCCAGACACCGGGTAACAAGGGTTTCTCGCAGCAGGATTTTATCGACTGGTTCAAAGCTCCTGATGACGCGCGTCTCCCGGACGTTGGTAAATGGTCGGCAGAGAACATCAACCTGGAGTTTTTTACCAACACCAAATCGGGGGTTAAAGACTTCGAAAAATCGCTGCAACGGAAAGGGGCGATCGTGGCGTACATCGGACATTCGACGCTGACGCCTCCCAGGTCGGCAAAAGACCCGGAGGGTCCCTCTCGCGGCCTAAGTCCTGACAATCCAAGAAAGGGGCCTGAAATCCCAAACGCCACCCTCAGAGCCTTACTGAGCAAATCCGCGGCCTCCCTCGTGATCATTGCCGCCTGCGATTCGAAAACCGCGGTTGGGAATCTGAGCGCCGGACCACCCATCATCGTCACGAACTCAGGAACCGATCGCGTGACCCTCATCCCGAGGATGGCCAATGCGGTGGCCACTTTTTTATTTCTCCTCATCGGCTGGGAAAGGGATGGGCAGGAACAGCCGAACCAGCCGCATCAGGGCGGCCACGGCACGATAAACGAGGCCTTGGCGGCATCGGCGGCTGAGTTCAAGGGAATGGACGACCGGTTTGAGCTGGTCCATGGGGATGGCTCGATAAAACTTTTTCCTTAACGGGGCGGCGGGCATCCGATCCGCCAGGCCTCACCTGCCGGGCCATCCGGAAACGCTTCTCAGTGCCAAGGGAGGTAAGGACGGCCCGTGCAAACGCACGGAATGAAGGCCGGCACTCGGCCGGGAACTCCAATCCTCCAGCAGCATCGAGCTGACCGTTCATCGACGGGGTGCCCATCAACCAGGTCTCCTCGCTTCAGACCTGCGGGTACACCGACCTGAACCTGCTGATCCCGGAACTGCTGGGCAGGGTGGAACTGGTTCGCGGGCCCTTCACCGTGAGGGCGGGCGACTTTTCCTACGGGGGCTCCGTTTTCTAAACGACGACGGATCAACCCGCACCGGGCCTTTACCTGTCGGGCGGAAACTTTTCCACGGGACGGGCCCTCGGCATTTACTCATTTGCCGCCGGGCCGCTGAACGGGTATGCGTCGCTGGACGCGGAAACCACCTCCGGGTACCGCGATAACCAGGATTTCAAGCGCACCAACAGCTTCGACAAATTATTTTTCCACCTGCTGGGTGGAACCGCGTCGGTGCGCTTCCGGGTGTACTCGAGCGATTTTGACGCCCCGGGTTATCCGGACCGCAGTTTGTTGCTTGCGGGCAAGCTCAGGCCTCAGAGCGCCGTCAATCAGACCGACGGGGGCAGCGTCGCACAGCAAAACGCGGTGCTCACGTACCGTCAAGACGACACCGAGGAGCCGATCATCGCCACGGCGTACCTCCTGCACAACGCCTTTAAACGCTGGGCCACGTTCAACTTGGTGCCGCAGGGCGAGGGGGCCGTGGTGATCCGATTCGGCCACCCCCCGGGGAGTACGAACCTGCCGACCTGCCGCGCCTCGTCAGGTTGGACGCTTACGCCGAGGGTCAAGCGACGGCCGTTTCGCTCCTCGGAGCGAAACCCGTCCGAACGGGGGTAGATTGGCTTGAAGAAAACGTTACGCAATGCACCGGTGGTCATGCGGTCGGGGATGATCACGGGGAGGACGACAACGGTTACTGGACCTCGGTCACGCAATCGGTTTTAGGCCCAACGAGCCGGGAGAACCTAGCCCAGGGTTTACCCTGGGTAACCGTAAAATCACGATCCAGCCCTCAAGGGGCGGCAGAAAGCGTGGCTCACGGGTTCTGCCGCCCTTTCAGCAAATCCAAACCGGCGGGGCGGGCGTTTGTTAGGGAGGGCGTACAGGCGTGACGCCTTAGGAGGGCTCGATCGTGATTTGACGATCTCCCAGGGTAAATCCTGGGCTAGGATCTCGCGCCCCTTCGGAACTCAAAGCGGCCCGGGGGTCCGTCCGCCTAAGGGTGCGGGGAACCATCGACCAGAAGAAAGTATTTCCTGCATTGCTTGGCGTTGCCTTTTCGATTTGCTTTTCAATCCCTCATCGGTAGAAACCAAACGATGAGAGCGCACCTTACCGCCCTGTTGATCCTCGCGGCCTTTGGCATCACTTCCTTTGCAGGCGAGATTCGAGAGGGGGCCACCATGGAAGTGAAACCAAACTCCATCTGGTTCAAGGACGTCGCCAAATTAGCGCATTGGCAAGCGTTGAAAAAAAGTGGCCATGCCGCCGCCCTTGCCGCTTACCAGGAGCAAGCGCTTTCCCATCGGGATGCGTGGCAGTTTCTAAATCAACTCACCGTCAAAATCCTCCGTTATGATCCGGCAAAAAACCAGGTCAACATCGAAATGGAGACCCCGGGTCGGATGCTTGGCAGCACCTGGTTTCTGGACGCCAACGCCCTGGTGCGATAGCGCCGCCGCAGTGAGGGGCGATCCGGTGACGAAAAGACGAGGCGGCGGGTGGCGAAGGCCCTTGCAGGAGACGGGCCAGTTCGGGACGGTTTACGGCAGCGCCGGCGGTGACGGCGGGGCTTGACAATGCCGGCGCCGAGCCAATAGTCTACGCAGCCTTACCGCCACAAAGCGAGGAAGCCGGTGAAACCCCGGCGCGGTCGCGCCACTGTGATCGGATCCCGGCCTCCCATGGGCAGCAGGTTCGAAAGCCAGACCTTCCTTCGTGGCCCACGTAGCTTCCACCGGACGCAAGATCCTCAGGAGACCAAAACATGTCAGATACGGTTTTAAACCCGACCGCAACCGCCGAGCCCGTTCCGATTCCCGTTGGTGAACTGTTGCCCTGGCTCATTTTCGCGGCCGTGCTGCTGCTGGCGATCTACTTTGTCGGCGTGGAGGAAGGCGCCACAGCAATCTTCCCCGGAATGTATGTGCACGAATTTGTGCACGATGGGCGCCACCTCCTCGGCTTCCCCTGCCACTAAGTCCGAAAGGGACACCGTTATGGTTCGAAGCCTCCTCATCTGGGGAATGCTCGTCGGCATTGTGGCCGGGTTGTTAGCTTTCGGGTTCGCCAAGGCCTTTGGTGAAGCGCAAGTCGAGCGCGCCATCGCCTTTGAAGAGAAGCAGGACCGGGCTCAGGGGGACCCTCCTGAGCCGGCGTTGGTCAGCCGCGAAGTGCAAAGTGGGGTGGGACTGTTCACGGGGACGGTGGTCTACGGCACGGCGTTGGGCGGCTTGTTTGCGTTGGGGTTCGCCTTTGCTTACGGACGGGTCGGACCCCCAAGCGCCCGGGTGATGGCCGCGCTGCTGGCCGGGGCCGGTTTCCTTGCGCTCGTCTTGGTGCCGCAGTTAAAATACCCCGCCAACCCCCCGGCCGTGGGCCAGCCGGGGACCATCGGCTATCGAAGCGAATGGTTCTTTTTCATGCTTCTGATCTCGCTCGCCGCGTTGGTTACGGCGCTGATGATCGGCCGCAGTCTTGCGGGCCGGTGCGGGGGCTGGAACGCCGGGCTTCTTGCCGCAGCTGCCTTTGTCGGCCTCATTGTGGTCGCGCAATTTCTTCTACCGGACATTAACGAAGTCCCGGACCAGTTCCCGGCGGTGGTCCTGTGGCGTTTCAGGATCGCCTCGTTGGGCATGCAGCTAATCCTGTGGTCAACGCTCGGGTTATTGTTCGGCGCTGCGGCGGAGCGCGTGCTCTCGAAGCAAGGGCAAGCGTAGCGACCTGAACACGTAAACGGTCTAGCCCGAAGCTGTCTCTCATTTCCGGCCCACAGGGGCTGAGGATATGGGAGCGCTCGGGAAGTTCAGGCGCAGCATGCGGGATGGAATCATACCATTTCAACGGCCATGGAGGTAAGATGTTGCCTTCCTTCGCAGGCGCCCTGCCGGTGTTACACTCATTAGACCGTATAAGCGATCCGGGCCCAACGGGCCGGGAGACGGTTTGATGGCCTGAAGGGCGAAAGGAACATAGGCCAGGGTTTGCCCCACTGCCATCTAGTTAAGGGCGGGCGGATGGGGGCGCTTTCGTCCCGCAGGGACGGCTGAGGTTAGCCAGGGACTTCAGTCCCTGGACGGGGCATTTAAGAGCGATCGCGTCCCGTCGGGACGCCTGAAACGCTGGCCCGCAGGGTGCCGGCTCCCAAACGGCCGGCCAAACCCGGCGCGCCGCTTCGGGCGTCCCGAGGGGACGCAACCTTTGGGGGACGCCCGCACAGGTGCAGGCGCTAAAGTACCTGCCTAACCTCAGCCGTCCCTGCGGGACGAAAGCAATACCCGGCCTTGTATCCTTAACTAAATGGCAGTGGGGTAAACCCTGGGCTAAGTTCCTTTGGCCCTTCAGGCCATCAAACCGTCTCCCGCCCGTTCGGCCTAAGGCCGATTCGACCAGCTGCGGAGCACCCTCCGGCGCCCACACCCCCCCTGAGCCGGCATTCTACCGGGCTAACTGTCTGAATGGTATTATCCGAGGCCGGCTGCTCGCGCGATCAGGAACAAACCTGCCCCAACGACGACGGCTCCGACGGCTCGCGCGACGCGATCACCGGCCGGTGCGAGGCGTTCGATGGTGACGGCCGCCGTCACCACCGTCATTGCCCGCAGGTCCATGACTCCGAGGATGAGAAGAACCATCGTCAGGCCGGCACAGCAGCGGCTGCAGTGGAGGCCCAGGCGCAGGCCGTATTGCCAGGCCGCTCCGGCATTTGCCGGGAGCGTAAGATCGCGCGCCGACGCTTCCCGGCAACAGGCAAGGTGATGCGCTTTCCACGCCGTGAACTGGAGCGCGCCGGCGATCAGGATGATCACGCCGGCCGCGGTCGGAATGGCGCGCGCCAGCGCCGGAAATTTCATCTCGGCTGCCGCCAGCGCGGCGCCCGAGGAAAATGCGGCGATTCCGAACACGGTCCACACGACGAAGTACCCCGCGCCCACGAGCGCGGTCAACCGGCCCGGGCGCGTCTCGCCTGTCCTGCCGACGGCCTGGCGGTAGCGCAACAGGATCGGCAGCAAGGATGGCAGCATCATTGCCACCATCATCACGACCCACATGCCGAGGAAAGAAGCCGCGGCGCCGGGCCACGTCTGTCCGGGCATCCGCATCCATGCCATCGACATCGTCCACCCGCCGGGCATCGGCATCCCGCCCATGGCCGACATGGACGCGCACCCGTCAACCGTCACCGCCGCGCTGGCGGCGAAGATCAGCGCCGAGATGCCAACGAACGATCGCCGGGAAGCTCGCTCGCAACTCATGCGTCGTGAGATCTCCCTTTCCCGACTGCGCCGATGACACCCACCGCCCGGCTCAGCGCTGGTTGTACTCGTCATGAAGCCGCCACCAAATGCCGGTCTCGTTGCGACCTTTGGGGGCGCGGTCGAGCCATTGGTACATGCCCCAAAGGCCGTCCAGTCCGCGCGCATACGTGGAATAGGTGTGGTAGACCACGCCGTCCTCAAGCGCAAACGCGCTCATGCCCGGCGCTTCGCGCGAATAGGTGGCCGCGTCGATTCCGGCCATGGCCGCGCACTGGTCACGCCCCGGGTTCGGCGTTGCACTATCTTCGCCATCCTCCCGCCGGTAGTTGTACTCGACGCGCCCCTCACGCTCTTGCTCCTCAGTGAACGAGACGTTGAAGTCGAAGTTAAAGTCGCTGCTGAGTGACGAGGCCCAAGGAAAGTTCCAGCCCATCCGCTGCCTGTACGCCTGCAGCTTCGCCAGCGGCGCCCGCGAAACCGCCCAGAGCATCACATCATGGTTGGCCAGGTGCACGGCGAATCCATTAAAGCCGTCCGCGATCGCCGAGCAGGAGGGGCACCCCGCCGTGTAGTCGGGCCCGAACATGAAGTGGTAGACCAGGAGCTGCGAGCGCCCTCTGAAGAGGTCTGCCAGCGAGGCCCTCCCCTCATCGGTCTCGAATCCGAACTGTTTGTCAACCCGGATCCACGGCAACTCCTGGCGTCGCCGCGCCAGTTCGTCGCTGCGCCGCGTTAGCTCCTTCTCCGCCTCGAGCAGCTCAAGCCGCGCGGCGAGCCACTCTTGACGTGTCCCGGTCATGTGTCTTGTCATCGTTTTCTCTTTCTCTCCGTTGAGTGTTCTGCGTCGTTCGTTTGTGTGTTCCGTTTGGCAGTCGTCAGTTAGATTAGGGCCCGGCCTCAAACGGTGGGAGTGACAAGTGTGACGGGATTTCAGATGGACTCGCCAATCATGGCAGCGGCGCGTTCGCTTGCGGCGGGTGATCCTCTCGGCGCACTGAACCGGGTCGCCTTGCGTGACGACGCGCCTGCGCTAGCGCTTCGAGGCATCGCGATGGCGCAACTCGGCGACCTGGTGCGAGCGAGAGCCCTCGTGCGGCGCGCGGCGCGCGCCTTCAGCCCGAAAGAGGCCGTGGCCCGCGCGAGGTGTATCGTCGCCGAGGCCGAGATTGCGCTCGTCTCCCGCGACCTGGGCTGGCCCGCAAAAGCGCTCGATGCAGCGCGGGCGACGCTCGAAGAACACGGCGACCGGTTGAATGCCGCGCACGCGCGGTACCTCGAGGTCCGCCGCCTCCTCCTGATCGGGCGTCTCGACGAGGCGGAACGCAGCCTCGCCGGGCTGGACCCCGGGCCCTTGCCGCCCGCGTCGAGAGCCGTCCATGAGTTGGTCGTTGCGGCGATCGCCCTGCGACGCCTCCGGACGAAGACGGCGCGCGACGCGCTCGCGCGGGCCGGGCGCGCCGCGCTCCATGCCCGTATCCCTGCGCTGACGGCAGAGGTCGAAAACGCATCCCTCGCCCTGAACACGCCCGCGGCGCGCCTGATTGCGCATGGCGAGCAGCGCCCCCTCCTGCTCGAAGAGGTTGAAGCGTTGCAGGCGTCGAAGGCGCTCGTGGTTGACGCGTGCCGTTACGTCGTGCGTGATGCGGGCACGGTGGTCTCGCTCGCAAGGCGTCCGGTGTTGTTCGCGCTCGCACGCGCGCTGGGCGAAGCGTGGCCGGGCGACGTGCCGAGGGGCACACTCATCGCGCGGGCATTCCGGGCGAAGCTCGCCGATGAGTCGCACCGCGCCCGGTTGCGAGTCGAACTCGCGCGGCTTCGGACGGTGCTTCGGACGCTGGCCGGCGTGACCGCGACGAAGCGCGGATTTGCGCTGGTGCCCCGTCGCGCACGCGAGGTCATCGTCCTGGCGCGGCCCGTTGAGGAGGAGCATGCGGCGGTGCTTGCCTTCCTCGCCGACGGTGAATCGTGGTCGAGTTCGGCCCTCGCACTTGCCCTTGGGACCAGCCAGCGCACCGTCCAGCGGGCCCTCGACTCGCTTGCGAACGCAGGCAAGGTGCAGGCGTTTGGTCGCGGGCGAGCGCGCCGTTGGATAACGCCGCCCCTGCCGGGATTCACGACGACCTTGTTACTCCCTTCTCCACTACCGAGTGATTAGGATGAACGTATGAACGAATCACCGGCCGAAATCCTCCGTGAATTTGGACCTTTTCCGGGTATCGACGGCGTGCATGGCGTCACGTATGACGGCCGGCACGTCTGGTTTGCGTCCGGAGACAAGCTGAACGCCTTTGATCCGGCGAGCGGCCGGATACTGCGCTCGATCGAGGTCGCCGCGGATGCAGGAACGGCCTTCGACGGCCAGCACTTGTTTCAGCTTGTCGAGGATCGCATCCAGAAGATCGACCCGAAGACCGGCCGCGTGCTCGCGGCGATTCCGGCCCCCGGCGGCGGCGGTCACTCGGGACTCGCGTGGGCCGAAGGGACGCTCTGGGTGGCGCAGTATCACGACCGGAAAATCCATCAGATCGATCCCCAAACGGGGGCGATTCTTCGCACAATCGAGTCCAGCCGTTTCGTTACCGGGGTCACCTGGGTCGACGGAGAGCTCTGGCACGGCACCTGGGAAGGTGAGGAGAGCGATTTAAGGCGCGTCGATCCTCGAACCGGAGAGGTCCTGCAGAAGCTCGACATGCCCCCCGGGGCGGGCATTTCGGGCCTCGAGTCCGACGGCGGCGATCGGTTCTTCTGCGGAGGAGGAAGCGGCGGCAAAATCCGAATCGTCCGCCGGCCCGCGCGTTCTTGATCACAGTATGCAGCGATAAACCAGAAGCCCGCCCGTATTGCCCCCGCCAAAGGAAAACACCAGGCGGCCTTTGGCCCGTCACCTTCCCGCAGCCGTTAATATTTTTTCGTTTCGATGTTATTTTATCATTGATCTTCACAGGCCCATTCGTGTACCTGTCTCCCCTGTTCCTGCCCCCCCGCAACCAAGCGCAGGTAACCGTCTAAAATTCCCCCCAAAACATGAAAACCATGCGCACGCCGCGCACCCGAAACGTCGTTACGCCGAAGCAAACTGGCTTATTCGTCGTTGGAACGCTGACCTTGACGTGCCTTCTGCTGTCCGTCCTATCCCTCCGAGCCGATGAAGCGCCGCTCAAGATCGGTGTCCTCGTGACCCTCACCGGACCGTTCGCCCAGTTGGGTGCGGACGGCGCTGACGGAATCAAGATCGCCGTTGATGAGTTCGGCGGGAAAGTCGCCGGACGTCCCATTCAGATTTTCACGGAGGACAGTGCGGCCGATCCGGATAAGGCGATCGAGAAGACTCGCGCGTTGGTGAAACGTGACGGCGTTCAGCTCATCCTTGGCCCCCTGAGCGGCGCCGAAGGGGAAGCCGTGAAGAAGAACGCCGATGAATGGTCCAACACCACGATTGTAGTTGCCGGCGCGGCGGCGGAGGATATCACGATGCGCGGGGTGAAGCCGAATGTCTGGCGCACGTCGTACACCGGTGCCCAGCCAATGTTTCCGCTGGGCGAATGGGCTTTTAAAAACGGCTACAAACGCGTGGCGATCGTGGCCGAAGATTATGCTTTCCCTTACGCCCAGGTCGGCGGCTTTATGCTGACCTACTGCCATGCCGGCGGAAAGGTCGCGAAGAAATTTTGGATTCCCCTGGGAACGAGCGATTACAGCGCGATTTTCCCCCAGCTTCCTCCGGACATTGACGCCCTCTACGTGGCGTTGGGCGGCACCGATGCCGTAAACTTTGTTAAGCAGATGCAGGAGTTCGGCCTGCTCGGGAAGGTCAAGCTCCTGGGCGGCACGGTAACCGTCGATGCGAGCCAGCTCGCGTCTGTCGGTGAATTGATGGACGGCATCGTCTCCGGCTCGATCTTCAGCGGCGACCTGACGACCCCGGAATTCAAGGCGTTCGACCAGGCCTTCGAGAAGCTGCGCCAGCGGCCGCCGTCGCTGTTCGCGGAAAACTACTATCGCGCGGCTAAGTGGGCATTTCTGGCCCTGCAGAAGGTTGGCGGTAAGATTGAAGACCAGCAGGCGTTCCGGGACGCGCTGCAAGGAACGTCTTTCAACGCCCCGGCCTCACCCGTCTCCTTTGACCAGTACCATAACGTGGTTACTGACGTTTACCTCAACCAGGTCAAAAAGATCGGCAATGAATACCGCAACTCGGTCATTCAGGTTTACCCCAAAGTCAGTCAGTTTTGGAACATCAGCCCGGAAGAGTACCAGAAGCAGCCATCCTACGGGAGGACCTTTCCGGATTGCCCATGAGCGCCGTTCTCCTGGACCGGGTTTCGCGGCGGTTTGGGGGGCTTTTCGCGGTAAAGGAAATCTCGCTCAAGGTGGAACCCGGTGCACGCCTCGCCATCCTGGGCCCGAACGGTGCCGGCAAATCGACGCTGTTTAACCTGATTACGGGCGACCTGCGGCCGACCTCGGGCCGGATCGAGCTCTTCTCGCGCGATGTCACGCGGCAGCCTGCGTTCCGCCGGTCGCGGGCGGGCATCGCGCGCACCTACCAGGTATCGGCCCTGTTTACGGACCTCGACGTAGCACATAACCTGTACCTCGGAATCCTGGGCAACTCGAAGCGGCGCTACGATTGGGTCCGCCTGGTCCGGCGTGATAAGGAGCATTTGCGGCGCGCCGAAGAGATTGCCAGAACGATGGGACTGGAAAGCCGGTTCCGGTCCCCCGTGGCTGAACTCTCGCACGGGGAGCGCCGCCAGTTGGAGTTAGGCCTGGCCCTCGCTGGAAACCCGCGGCTCATCCTGCTTGACGAGCCGGCTGCCGGGCTCTCCCCCGCTGAGCGCAACCACTTGCGAGAACTGCTTTCCGACCTGCCGAGGGCGGTGACGCTGGTGTTGGTCGAACACGACATGGACATCGCCCTTCGCGTGGCGGATCGCGTCGCGGTGCTGGATAACGGGCGGCTGGTTGCCGAAGGCGATCCGCAGGGAATCACGACCAATCCCCTGGTGCAGGAGATTTACCTTGGTACAAAGCACGGAGCCTGAGCCCTTGCTGACGGTTGACGACGTCCACGTCTACCTGGATTCTGCGCACGTTCTGCAGGGGACCTCGCTGACGCTAACCCAAGGCGTGGTCGGGATTGTCGGCCGGAACGGCATGGGCAAAACCACGCTCGTGCGCACGATCATGGGACTCACGCCGGCCCGGCGCGGTCACATTCGTTTTGCCGGTCAGGACATTACGAATTTAAGAACCCACCAAATTGCCACGCGGGGAATCGCTTACGTTCCGCAAGGGCGTGCGGTATTTCCTTCGCTAAGCGTGCATGAACACCTGAAAGTGGCCGCCCGCGGAGCAAGGGCGGGCGGTTGGACCCCGGACCGGGTTTACGACCTGTTCCCGCGTCTGGCGGAACGGCGCAGGTTCGGTGGCGGATCGCTTTCCGGCGGCGAACAACAGATGCTGGCGATCGGCCGCGCCCTGGTCACCAACCCGAAACTGCTGGTGATGGACGAGCCCTCCGAAGGCTTGTCCCCGGTCATCCTTGCACACCTGATTGAGACGTGCGGGGTTCTCATCAACCAGCAGATGCACATTTTGATCGTTGAGCAGAATCTGCACTTTGTAAGTTCGCTCGTGCGTGACGAACTCCTGATCATGCTCTCCGGCCGAATCGCCAACCGCGTTTCGGGTCAGGTACTGCTCAAAGACCAGGCGCTCCGGGAGCGCTTCCTGGGGGTGGCCCTCGGTACCGGCACCGGTCATTAGTTCTGCAACCCTCATCCATCACCGAATCAGCCCCATGAAACAGTATTCACGCAGTGAATTTCTCGATCGCCTCAACCAAAAGCGTCGCCGCGGTGAGCCGCTGGTCATGGGCGGCGCCGGCATCGGCCTGGTGGCAAAGGTCGCCGACCGGGCAGGCATTGACGCCATCTTCATCTACAATACCGGCCCGTTTCGGATGGACGGTCACGGCTCTTTGTCGGGTTACCTGGCGTACGGCGATTCCAATCAGATGACCTTGGATCTTGGACGGCACGTGCTCCGCGTCGTGGAAGAATCCCCCGTCATCGGCGGGATCGGCGCCGCGGATCCTTACCGCGACATCGACCAGCTACTCGATGAAATGATGCGGTTAGGCTTTTCGGGCATCACTAACGTACCCACGGCGGGGTTGTACGACGGAACCTTTCGTAAACACATCGACGCCACGAACCTGGGTTACCCGGAAGAAGTCAAGCTCATCGAGCGCTGCCGCCGGCGAGACATCTTCACCTCAGCGTACGCCTTCGCTCCCGATGAATGCCGGATGATGGCTGATGCGGGCGCCGACATCATCAGCCCGCACGTGGGCCTCACCAGCGGCGGCCTGATCGGTGCGAAAGAAGTTCCGGATCTCGACCAGGCGTGTGAGAAGCTGTCAGCGATGTGCGAGGCAGCCCGGGCCGTTCGATCCGACGTGATCGTTTTAGCCCACGGCGGCCCGTTCGAAGATCCCGCTTCCGTGCAGGTCGCGTTCGACCGGACGCCCGTGGACGGTTTTCTCGGAGCATCCTCCATCGAGCGATTGCCCGTCGAGCGCGCCATCACGGACATCGTGCAAGGATTCCGGGCCCTCAAACTGGGCCGGCGCCAGCCTGCGGGTTAGGGCGGAGGGGGGATTGCTTTTCCTGGCAGGTTTAAAGGAGGAATAAAGGAGGAAAACCGATGCCCACCGTCGTTCTCGCCGGAACTCTGGACACCAAGGGCCCGGAATACGAGTTTGCCCGCGCCCGCCTTCTCGAACACGGGGTCACCCCGTTGGTCGTCGATTTCGGTATCCTTGGTGAGCCCGCCTTCGCGCCGGATATTCCGGCGGACGAGGTGGCGCGGGCCGGCGGCAAACCGCTGTCGGAGCTGCGGTTTGCGCGGGAAGGTTCCGACACCCGCGTCGTGGCCCTCGAGACCATGGCCAGGGGCCTGATCCGGATCTTTGCGCAGCTCCGCGCCGAAGGAAGGTGCGACGGGGTGCTGGGACTCGGCGGCTCCGGCGGGACCACGGTCATCAGCGCGGCCATGCGAACGTTGCCGTTGGGACTCCCCAAAGTGATGGTTTCCACGCTGGCTTCCGGCAACGTCGCCGGCTTTGTGGGGACAAAAGACATTTACATTGCAAACTCGGTTACCGACATTGCCGGCCTGAACCGGGTGTCGCGCAAGCTCATCGCCAACGCCGTCAATGCGATCGCCGGCATGGCCCTCGGGGCGGCGGCGTCGCCCGTGCAAGATCATCGACCGCTCGTTGCGATCACGATGTTTGGCGTTACGACCCCCGGTGTCCTCCGGATCGTTCGACGGCTCGAGCAGCACGGGTTGGAGACGATCGTCTTTCATGCCGTCGGTTCAGGCGGCCGGTCCATGGAAGCGATGATTGACGAGGGCCTGATTGATGGCGTGATCGATTACACCACCAGCGAACTGACCGACAATTACCTCGGCGGCATCTTTTCGGCCGGGCCTCATCGGCTCGAGGCGGCCGCCCGGCGCGGAATCCCTCAGGTGGTGGTTCCGGGTGCATTGGAAGTTATCAACTTCGGCCCGCGACACACCCTCCCGGCCGTGTTCGACGTTCCCGAACGCAAGCTGATCGTGCACAACGCCAACGTGTGCGCGGTAAGGGCAAACGCGCAGGAGTGCGCGGAACTGGGGCGCATCTTCGCTGAGAAGGTTAACCGCGCAACCGGCCGAACGGCCGTCCTCCTGCCGTTGAGAGGGAAGGACAAATATGAACAGCCGCCGGACGGGTTGTGGATCGATCCCGCGGCCGATAAAGCGATGTACGACCAGATCCGGCAGAACCTTCGCGCCGACATTCCCCTCCGGGAGATAGACGCCAACATCAACGATCCGGCGTTCGCGGATGCGACCACCGACGTATTCCTGGACTTGTGGCACGCGGCCCATCCCGCGGCGGCCTGATCCTATGAACGTGCGCGAATTTCTCGAGCGGATGGTAGAAGGGCGCCGGCAGCGGCGGCCGATGATCTGCGCCGGGGTGGGCAGCGGCGTCACGGCAAAAGGCGCCGTGGACGGCGGGGCGGACCTTCTCGCCGTTTACAACACGGCCGTCTACCGCATCATGGGGTTACCGACTGCGCTGGCCTTTTTACCGTACGATGATGCCAACCGGTTGACCTTTGATGTCCTGCCGCAAGTGATTGCCGCGGCCGGATCCACCCCGGTGCTTGCGGGCATCGGCGTCCATGACCCGCGCGTAGATCTTGACAGGGTGCTCACCCAGGTGGCCGATCTGCGCGTCGCGGGCGTTACCAACGAACCGTTCATCGGCATTTATTCCCCGGACCTGCGGGCCCACCTGGAAGCGGCAGGACTCGGTTTCGGGCGCGAGGTGTCGTTGGTTCGTCAAGCGGTCAAGCGTGGTCTGCTAACTCTGGGCTGGGTATTCGATTCAAGCCAGGCCGCCGCGATGGCGGAGGCCGGCGCTCATCTCCTGGGAATCAACCTGGGCTTGACCACGTTTGGCTCAAACGATCCAAACCGCCTTGACCAGGCCATCGGAGCGCTCCGGGAAATCGCCAACGCTGCGCAGAGCGTCCGCCGCGACGTTTTCACCCTGATCCATGGCGGCCCTTTCAACGACCCCGAAGCCGTTGCAGCCGCGCTGCGTGCGACCGGCGCTGACGGCTACGTCACCGGATCGACGGCCGAAGCCGGCCCGGTCCGTACCGCCGTCGCCGACGCGATCCGGCGCTTCAGGACAGCCTCAACCTCGCCAGCAAGCCGAGAATGAATAACACGTTTTTATTGATCATGAACGGCCTCACTTACGGGGCCCTGCTTTTTATCGTCTCGAGTGGTTTCACCCTCATTTTCGGCCTGATGAGGATCGTCAACATGAGCCATGGGGTCTTCTACATCCTGGGGGCGTACGTAAGCTATACCGTTCAGAGCAAGACCGGCAATTGGGTTGTCGGCACGCTCGCCGGCACCGCGGCTGTCGGGCTGATGGCGCTCATCGTCTATCAACTGATCAACCGCGTAAACGGGGACCTGCCGCGTACGTTATTGACGGTCGGCATTGCCATGATCCTGGCCGACTTCTGCCTTTGGGCATGGGGCGGCCTACCGCTTACTTTGCAGGCGCCTGCGCAGTTGCGGAGACCCGTCATTCTCGGTAGCTTCATTTACCCGGGATTTCGGTCCTTCGTCCTTGTCACGGCCGTCGTCATCGGCTTGGCGCTTTGGGTACTGCTGCACCATACTAAGTTCGGCGCCATCGTCCGCGCGGGAGTCGACAACCGGTGGATGGTTGCCGCGTTAGGAATTAACATCGAACGCATCTTTGCGCTGACCTTTTTGTTAGGCGGCCTCCTGGCCGGGTTCGGGGGCGCGATCGGTGGCTCTTACCTTGCCTTCGGTCCCGGAACGGATTTCATCATTTTGACCTACGCACTCGTGGTCGTGATCCTCGGCGGGATGGGGAGCCTGGCCGGCTCGGCCGTCGGGGCCGTCGTCGTCGGCCTGGTGGACAGCTTCGGCCGGACTTACTTCAGCGAACTCGCCATTTTCCTCCTGAGCGGCACGTTGATTCTGGTGTTGGCCTTCCGGCCTCAAGGTCTCTTCGGGAGGCCCGGTTGATGCGAAAAGAATTCTCACCGTTAGTCGCCGGTCTCGTGGTGGCGCTCATCGCGATGACCGTCCCCGTATGGCTGGGCGGCTACTACGTGCAGTTAGCTACCCGCAGCCTGATCATCAGCATGGTAACGATGAGCTTTGTTCTGCTGGCCGGCTACAGCGGCATGGTATCTCTCGCGCAAATGGCTTTTTTCGCCATGGCCGGGTACGTGATCGGCGTCGGCGTAAAGACCCACCAGTCGTCATTCGCAGTCGCGATTCCGCTGGCGGTCTTCGGGGCAACGCTGCTGAGCGCCCTTTTCGCAACCGTCGCAATCCGAGCTCAGGGGAATTACTTTCTTATGATGACCCTGGCTTTGGCCCAGTTGTTTGAGGGCGTCGCGATGCAGTGGGCCTCCGTGACGAACGGCTACAACGGAATCGCCGGCATACCGCGTCCGGTTCTGTTCGGCCGTTGGTCCTTGCAGGATACGACGCCGTTGTACTACGCCGGCCTGGTTTGTACGGCCGGCTGCTTTGCCCTGCTTCGCCATTTGTTAGGTTCACCGCTCGGACTTTGCTTTCGGGGCGTCCGGGAAAACCCGCGCCGGCTGGCCGCTCTTGGGTTTAACGTGCAGATGTACCGATTCATCGCGATCGTGGTTTCAGGTGCCGTGGCCGGTGTAGCGGGGGTCCTGGGCGTTTTTCAGAGCGGGGTGATTGCGCCGCACACCGCCAATCTGCAAAGCGCCGTCATGGTGGTAATGGCAGCCCTGGTTGGGGGCGTATCCCGACTCGAGGGCGCGATCCTGGGCTCGTTCGTGACTGTATTTCTGATTGCGGTGACGAGTTCTTTAACGCCTCGCTACTGGATGATCGTCGGGGCGATCTTCACCGCCGTCGTGATTTTTTTGCCGAACGGCTTGTTAGGGAAGCGGCTCCGCCGAAAGCGGCGGGATGAACGCCTTGTGGATCGCCCGGCGAGCGCCGATGGATTAGCCAAGTAGTGAAGTTAAGGCCACGGCTGCCCCCAAGCGGGATTCAGGGCTGGCCGGATCCCGCCGCCATTTGCGCCCGTGCAGGAAGGTTGATCCAGGTTCGACTAAGCCAAAGTTCATGGAAGCTCTAAACGGATCGCCAACGACCGATCCGCCTTTTTCCAGGGCGGTTCGCCAGGAACGAATCGCCGAATACGTGTTGCAACATTCTTCCGTTCGGGTCCAGGAACTTGCTGTGAGGTTCAACGTCAGCATCATGACGATCCACCGGGACCTCGAAGACCTGAAACGGCAGGGCGTACTGCGCAAAGTACGAGGCGGCGCCACCGCCCGACCGTCGAGCCTTTTCGAGAGCGACATCCGTTACCGGATCAGCGTAACCCCATGCGAAAAGGCGGCCATCGCGCGCGCGGCCTCCCGGCTGGTCGAACCCGGACAGGCGGTGATGCTCGATGACTCAACCACCTCGCTCGCATTCGCGAAGCTCCTACCTGCGTTCGAGTACCTGACGGTTATCACCAATTCGCTTTCCGTCCTGCGCGAGCTCAGCCCTCACAAGCACGTTCATTTGGTGGCGCTCGGGGGTGACTACCTGCCCCAATACGACGCGTTTGCGGGCATCCTGTGCGAGCAAGCGATCACTTCTCTTCGGGTCAACTTGCTCTTCACCTCCACGTCGGCGGTGCTCGACCTGGTGGCTTATCACCAGGAACAAGGAATCATTCAGGTAAAGCGCGCAATGATAAATTCAGCCGAACGCTCCATCCTGCTGGTCGACAGTACGAAATTCGGACGGTCCGCGCTCCATCAGTTAGCACGGTTGCAGGATTTTGACCTGGTGATCGTGGACGACCGGTTGGCAAGCCCGGCATTGCAGGGCATGCGCAATGCCGGCGTAAACGTGGAATTGGCGACGGTCGACGATTCGACGTGAGCTTAATCGCCGCTGAACAGGAAGGACGCATCGATCTCGACGCCGGGCAAAGCCTGCGGCGATACTTTGCCTTCCCTTACGATCGCCGTTTCGTAACGGTCAGCGTGAAGCGTAAAGACGCGCAGGCAGCGGTTCCGAACGTCCACCACCCAGTATTCCGGGATTCCGGCCTGCCGGTAGAGGTCAGCCTTAAAACCCAAGTCGCGGGTGAGGGTGCTATCGGAAATTTCAATGACCAACAGCACATCCGTTGCGGTGAGGTGCCGCCGGCGGCTAACGCCGGAGCGGTAAATCACCAGGTCCGGTTCGGGTACGTTGTGCCGCGGGATGGGCAAGGAACGTCCGGGTCCCACCCCGAAACGGTCGTCCTCCCGGCGATTGAAGGTTCTGGTTAGGGTATCCAGGATCCAGTGGTGTTCGGGGCCGATGGGCGCCATGGGGATGAGTTGACCGTCCAGCAGTTCGACGCCCGCATCCTCCTCAAGAATGCCGGCCTCGACCAACCGGTAATACTCCTCAATGGTAAAGCGGCGCACGGCGTCGAAGTGGACCGGCGGCGTTTGAGTACGGGTGGTCATAGGGCAGGCGGTCGCCTCTGCAATTGGTACTGAAACATACCTGGTCATACGCCAGGGCGCATTCTTTAAACTTGAAGGTGCCCGGTGTTAATACCATTCAGGCCCCTTCTCAGGATGGTTGAGCCGGCTTCAGCCCCAAAGGGGCGGCAGAACATGGGCCGGGGTTTACCCCCACAGGCACTAAAGTGCCTGCCTAACCTCAGCCGTCCCTGCGGGACGAAAGCAATACCCGGCCTTGTCTCCTCAACTAAAGGGCAGTGGGGTAAAACCCTGGGCTAAGGTCTGCCGGCCCGTTGGGCCTGAGACAACATTTTACCTCGATGGCCA
>JAFBAP010000189.1 GCA_019247695.1 Verrucomicrobiota bacterium
CCGTCGGTACGCCTGAAACGCTGCCCCGGCGGGCGCCGACTCCCAAGAGGCGGCCGGTTGGCCAAACCCGGCGCGACCCTCGACGCCAACCCCGACCACCCCAACCTTTGACGGCCGCCTGGGTTGGACGCGTGCGAACGCGAGCAGATCTCGCGACCTCGTGCCAGGACGGCGTGCGCTAAGGCCCGCCGGTCACGTGACCGGCGGGCGCGCCCGGAGACCCGGAAGCAGGACCGAACGGAACAGCCGCACGGGGCTGCAAGCAGATCCGGAACGACGCGTATTGCGGCCCTTCAGTCGTCTCCGGTTTACACGAGTTTTTGTACTATGGCGTCTCCGGCGACCGGCCTTGCATTATTGGCCGGCATGCACCGCGAAGGCCTTAGCGATCCGGTACCCATACTCGGTGGTGATGATGCCATTCATAATGGCCGTGATGGTGATGCCGATGATAGTCTCGGTCATGATGGTCTTGGTCGTGATCCTCCGCCCAAGTGGGAAGCGCAACAAACGCCGAGACGACGCCTGCCAGGGTTAACCCCAATACTTTTCTCATGCCGTATTAAAGCAGATAATCTTTAACCCGCCACAAATGCAGTAACGCAATGTGACGCGCGCGGGATTTGGGCCCAAGGCTGCAACCAAGGGGGGGCCGGGTCGCGGCCTCGCCACATTTTCATTGACGATGCCGCGGCTGCCGGGCTAACGTTCAAGCCTTCGATCCCTGGGAGGGTTCCCCCGTGAGCATCCCCGTCAAGATCCGTGTCAACGGAAAGCTGCGTGAAAGCGAGGTAGAGCCTCGCCTGTTGCTGGTTCAGTTTTTGCGTGAGGTGTGCGGCCTGACCGGGACGCACGTGGGCTGCGAGACCGGCGTGTGCGGGGCCTGCACCGTGCTGGTTGACGGGCAGGCGGTCAAGTCGTGCACGATGCTTGCCGTCCAGGCTGATGGTTCAGAGGTCACCACGATCGAGGGGCTTGCGCGTGACGGACAGCTGCATCCTGTCCAGGAAGGTTTCTGGGAATGCCACGGGCTCCAGTGCGGCTACTGCACGCCAGGCATGATCATGGCTGCGGTCCAGCTTCTTGAGCGAAATGCCTCGCCTTCACGCGACGAAATCCGCCACGCGCTCGACGGCAATCTCTGCCGTTGTACCGGCTACTCGCACATCGTCGACGCGGTTGAGCACGCAGCAAAGAAAGCCCGGAGGTAGAAATGGTCACCACGAAAGAGAACGCCCCTGAAGTGAAATCGTCTCAGGGATACGTCGGCCGCGCGATGAAGCGCGTTGAGGATCCCCGACTCGTTAAAGGCATCGCAACCTACGTTGACGATTTGAAGCTCCCGGGCATCCTCCACGCGGAATTCGTCCGCAGCCCGCACGCACACGCTACTGTCAATTCCATCAAGACGGAGGCCGCGACGCAGTTGCCGGGCGTCATCGGTGTCTTCACCGGTGCGGACGTGAACGACAAAGTGGGGACGATTCCATGCGTCTCCCTGCTTCCCGGCCAGAAGTCGCCTGACCATAAGGTCCTGGCTGGCGGGCGTGCCTACTTCGTCGGCCACCCGGTCGCGGTCGTTATCGCGGAGACGCGGGCCATCGCGCGGGACGCGCTCGATCTCGTCGAGGTCGACTACGATCCACTCCCGGCGGTGATCGATCCGGAGAAGGCGCTCCAACAGGATTCGCCCCTCACGCACCCTGAACTCGGGACCAACGTCGCGTTTACGTGGAACCTCCAGTCCGGTGATGTGGCCGGCGCCTTCCAGGAGGCCGACAAGGTCCTGAAAATCCGTGTAAACCACCCGCGGCTGACGCCGATGGCCATGGAACCACGCGGCTGCGTGGCGTCGTGGAATGCTGGTGAATCATCGCTCACCCTCTGGACCTCGACCCAGATCCCGCACCTTATCCGGACGCTTCTACCCGGCTTGATCCGAATCCCGGAGAACAAGCTCCGCGTGGTCGCGCCCGAGGTCGGTGGCGGGTTCGGTTCAAAGCTTAACCTCTACCCGGAAGAGGCCGTCGTCAGTCACCTGGCCATGCGCCTTGACCGGCCGATCAAGTGGATCGAGAGCCGGCGCGAAAACGCGGCGGCCACCATTCATGGGCGCGATCAGGTTGGAGACCACGAGATTGCGATTCGGAACGACGGCACGGTGCTCGCCATCCGGTCTAAAGCGATCGCCGATATCGGCTCGTACTGCCAGCTTCTGACGCCCGCAATCCCGACCCTGACAGGCGTCATGATCTGCGGCTGCTATAAGCTCAAGGCGGTGCAGGTCGACTTTACGGGCGTACACACAAACAAGATGTCAACCGATGCGTACCGCGGCGCGGGACGGCCCGAGGCGGCCTACGTGATCGAGCGCATCATGGACTTTGTAGCCGCCGAGCTTGGCCTCGACCCGGTGCAGGTCCGCCTGAAAAACATGCCCGCTCCCACGGAGTTCCCGTTCACAACCGCCAGCGGGCTCGTGTATGACAGCGGAAACTATCAGGCGGCCCTTGACAAGGCGGCAGCGCTCGCCGACTGGCCGAAGCTCCTCAAACGACGGGACGCGGCGCGGGGGGAGGGCCGGCTTTTCGGGGTTGGCATAGCCACCTACGTTGAGATCTGCGGGTTCGGTCCTTCAAAGACCATGGCTGCGGGCGGATGGGAATGGGGCTGCGTCCGGATCGAGATGTCCGGGAAGGTGACCGTGATTACGGGCACTACCCCGCACGGGCAAGGGCAGGAGACCAGCTTTGCCCAGATCGCGGCTGACCGGTTGGGCGTACCGATCGAAGACGTCGTCGTTCTCCGTGGCGACACGGCAACGGCCCACTTCGGCCGCGACACGTACGGCAGCCGCACCACTTCGCTTGGCGGGACGGCGATCGTGATGTCGATCGATAAGATCATTGAAAAGGCGAAAACGCTGGCTGCGGCGCTCCTTGAGTCCACGCCCAAAGAGGTTGAGTTCAAGGATGGCGGGTTCTTCGCAAACGGGAAGGCCGAGAATGCGCTTGGATGGGGACGGCTCGCCAGCGAGGCCTACCTCGCAAAAAACCTGCCGCCCGGGTTGGAGCCGGGGCTCGAAGCATCGAGCTTCTTCGAGCCGCCCAGCTGCACGTTCCCGTTCGGGACGCACATTGCCGCCGTCGAGGTGGACCGCGATACCGGTCAGGTCAACATCGTGAAATACATCGCGGTGGATGATTGCGGCAGGCAGGTAAACCCGCTTCTGGTCGAAGGCCAGGTGCAGGGCGGAATTGCTCAATCGATCGGCGCGACGCTCATGGAAGGGACCGTCTATGATGAGAACGGACAGTTGCTCACGGGGGAATTCATGGATTACGCGATTCCGCACGCGACGGATGTCCCGGATTTTGTCCTTGGGAGTACCGAGACACCTTCGCCCGCGAACCCGCTTGGCGTGAAGGGGGTGGGCGAGGCGGGAACGATCGGGGCAACGCCCGCGATCGGGAACGCCGTCATCGACGCGCTTTCATCGCTCGGGATCCGTCACCTCGACCTGCCGTTCACGCCTGAGCGGGTCTGGCGCGCGATCCAGGAAAAGGAAGGCCGGTCATGATCCCCGCTGCGTTCGACTACGTCCGGCCTGCGACGCTCGACGAGGCGCTCGACGTCCTGGCCAGACACGGCGATGATGCCAAGGTGCTCGCCGGGGGCCACAGCCTGATCCCGGCGATGAAGCTCCGGCTCGCACAACCCAAGGTGATAGTCGACATCGGCCGGATCGGCGGCCTTCGCTCAATCAGCGAACAGGACGGAAAAATCGCGATCGGCGCGCTCGCCACCCATTATGACGTTGAGTCGTCCGATCTTCTCGGACGCTCCTGCCCGCTTCTGCCCGAGGTCGCCGCCAGGATCGGTGACGTGCAGGTGCGCAACAAAGGAACCATCGGCGGCAGCTGCGTCCACGCCGATCCTGCGGCCGACTGGCCGGCGGCGATGCTCGCGCTCGACGCTGAATTTGAGCTTGCCGGCCCGCGCGGAGGCCGGATCGTGGCCGCGAAGGACTTCTTCGTGGACATGCTGACGTCGGCCGTCGAGCCGGGTGAAATCCTCAAGACGCTTCGCGTGCCGGTGACCGCGAAGTCGGTGGCGTACGTCAGGTTCACGCAGAAGGCGAGCGGCTTTGCAATCGCCGGCGTCGCCGTCGTCCTGGACACATCCCGGAAGGTTGCTGCCGTCGCGGTAACGGGCGTAGCCCCGAAGCCGTATCGCGCCGCCGCCGTGGAATCTTTGCTTCACGGATCGGAGTTATCGGCGGCAACAATCGCCGCAGCGGCTCAGAAAGCGGTTGACGGAGTTGATCCGCTCTCGGATATCCACGCCTCAGCGGAATTCCGGGCGCATCTTGCGTGCGTCCACGCAAAGCGGGCCCTGGAACTCGCTGCGAGCCGCAAATGAAGCTTTCCGCGACACACGCGTACAACGCCCCGCAGGAGAAGGTCTTTGCGGCGCTCGTCGATCCGGCGGTTCTCCAGAAGTGCATCGACGGTTGCGAGAAGATGGAGCAGACCGGAGAAGACAGTTACTCCGCGCATCTGAAAATCGGCGTTGCCGGCTTGAAGGGAAGCTACGTCGGGAAGGTGCGCATCGCGGAGAAGAACCCGCCGGTGTCGTTTACGCTTCAGGCTGATGGGAAGGGCGCTCCCGGTTGGGTAAAGGGGATCGCCCGGATCCGAATCTCGCCGAAGGGCGAGGGGAGTGAGCTCCAATGTGAATCGGAAGGGCAGGTTGGTGGGCTCATTGCGGCGGTAGGGTCGCGGCTCGTGGACGCGGCGGCGAAGAAGATGCTGGACGAATTCTTCCGCAAACTGGGCCAGCAGCTCAGCGCCTGACTTGCGTGTCTAAGAGGCCCTTCCTCGCCCCGAGCTTCGGCGCGCGAGCCTCTGGCCTGCATCGTGCCCAGCGTTGCTCACGTCGTGGACTTGCGCCCGGACATCGAGGCTCACGCAGATTGGTGCGCCGTGTTGAGCCGCCGGTCAGATGGTCTTATACCATTTAGACCATTATCTCGGTAACATTTCGACCGGATTTCAGCCCCGAAGGGGCGCTGGAACATAGCCCAGGATTTATCCTAGGTAACCGTCAAATAACGATCGAGCCCTCCTAAGGCGTCACGCCTGTACGCCCACCTTGACAAACGCCCGCCGCGCCGGGTTGGATTTGCTGAAGGGGCGGCAGAAAATGAGTCAGCGCCGCCCTTGCCGCCGAGGCCGCAATTCCGGACCTGGCCGTAGCCGCGGACGGCAATACGACAAATCAGATAGAATGCCGGATGAGGGAGGGCAAGCCTACAGCCCCGGGCTGCTTTGC
>JAFBAP010000190.1 GCA_019247695.1 Verrucomicrobiota bacterium
CCAATTCTTCGCTCGTCCTGCAGGCGACAAAATCCCGCTATTTACGGGGCTTTCTGTCGATCATTGCATTTCTGACCGCCTTGGAAGTGGACACCCAGCCGGGTGGTTGACCTCGGCCTTAGGTGCCTATCAGTGCACCAAAGGGCATAACGGCTTGCCGCGCCCCCTTCGGCAAAGCGGCCCCATTGTGCCCGGTAGAATCGTCCCCGTACCCACGCCGCGTTAGGCTAACTTTAGTCCGTGGAAATCCAGGCTAGGGAGTGACGATGACTAAACCCGTTCCAGACGGCATCAGTATCGCACCTTGGTCGCTTGGCTGCCAAGCGCTTTTCGTCATGGCATCTCCAACGGGAACAAGCTCCGCTTCGGGGACGACTGGGTTTTTGGCGTCTTGAGTGAAGCGCCAGGGGAGCCCCGAGCAATCGCCGCCGCACCAGCGAGCTCACGCTGCGGGGCACGACGCGAAGTTGATAAATCGCAGGGGATGATGCGCGAGGTTCAACCCTGCGCGCACTTTACCCATGCCCGTGGGTATGGTCTTGCCCCTGACCTCCCGGAATCTCCCGATCTCCCTTTGTATCTTGGCGGGCCTGCCGCCCACGGGCCGGGTTACGCGCTGTTTTTGACCGACGGGGCCGAAGCGGTGCTCGTGGGCGGCAAGGACAAACCCCAGGTGGTGCGCCTGGCGCTTGAGGGCGCCAACCCCCACCCGGCGGCCCAGGCCCTCGAGGAGCAGGCCGCCAAGAGCGCCTACTTCCTCAGCAACAACCCAGCGCGCTGGCGCACGGGAGTCGCCCACAACGGCCGGGTACGGTATGAGGCCGTCTACCGCGGCATCGACCTGGTCTATTACGGGGCGGGTCGCCAACTGGAGTACGACTGGATATTGGCCCCGGGCGCCGACCCCGGCCGGATCCCCTGCGCTTCGGGCCGGGCACGCCGGTGCGGTTGGACGAAGCCAGCGGTGATCTGACGCTTGGCCATGCCGGTCAGGACGTGCGGCTGCAGAAGCCGGTGGCCTACCAAGTGGTCGAGGGCCGCCGGGTGTCGGTCGAAGCGCGTTACGCCTTGGAAGCCGGTGGGCGGGTGAGCTTGGCGATAGGCGGCTACGATGCCGGCCGGCCGCTGGTCATTGACCCGGTGTTGGTCTATTCCACCTACCTGGGCGGCAGCGGCGGTGACGCGGGCCAGGGCATCGCGGTGGACCTGGCCGGCAACGCCTACGTGACGGGCTTCACCGATTCGGCCAGTTTTCCCACCGCCCACCCGCGGCCTCAGGCGCCACCCTCCACGGGGCTCAGGAGGCCTTTGTGGCGAAACTCGCGGGCCAGTAGATCCCTCCCCGGGGATCATACCGCTCAGACAGTTATCTGGGTAGAATGCCGGCTCAGGGGGATGTCGGCGCCGGAGGATGTGGCGTACTTGCGGCAGAAAGCGTTGCTCACGGGTTCTGCCGCCCCTTCAGCAAATCCAACCCGGCGGGGCGGGTGTTTGTTTGGATGGGCGTACGGACGTGACGCCTCAGGAGGGCTGGATCGGGGGGAACGCCTTCCCAGGGTAAACCCCACTGCCATTTAGTTAAGGACGGCAGGCCGGGTATTGCCTTCGTCCCGCAGGGACGGCTGAGGTTAGGCAGGCACTTTAGTGCCTGTACCTGTACCTGTACCTGTGCGGGCGTTCCCCAGCGGTTGCGTCCCCTCGGGACGCCTGAAGGCGTGCGCCAAGCCAAGCGGGCGTCAACGGTGGGGCGCCGTTCGGGTGTTCGTCGCCGGGGGTCGCGCCGGGTTTGGCCGGCCTTTTGGGAGCCGGGCACCCTGCGGGCCAGCGTTTCAGGCGTCCGTACAGGACGCGATCGCTCTTAAATGCCCCGTCCAGGGACTGAAAGTCCCTGGCTAACCTCAGCCGTCCCTGCGGGACGAAAGCGCCCCCATCCAGCGGCCCTTAACTAAATGGCAGTGGGGTAAACCCTGGGCTAAGTTCCTTCGGCCCCTTGGGCCTAGGCTGCTTATACGGTCTAATAGGTGTAACTCCGGCAGGGAACCTGGGCAGGAAGACAAGATTTTACCTCCGTGGCCGTCGAAATGGTATAAGGGGGATCGCGTCCCGCATCAGGGACGCCTGAAACGCTGCCCCGGAGGTTTCGACTCCCAAGAGGCCGGCCAAACACGGCGCAACCATCAACGCTAAAAACCCGAACGTCCCCCCAACCGTCGACGCCCGCTTGGCTTGGCGCACGCCTTCAGGCGTCCCAACGGGCACGCTGCGGTATAACCCAAATAACGGCGTCCGCAAATCGGTTCTCGGCGGGAGACATTTGAATTGGACCTCGCGCCGAAGCTGGTTGATTCGTACCTGGAGAAGTTTCGGCTGTTCCGAGCGCCAGTGAAATGCTCTCGATAATCCATCAATCCTTTTAGGCCGCCCCAGCGGCCCAAAGTAAACACCCCCCACGTCAAAACTGCTCCCCCGGTATGAAAAACAAGTCACCCGTTATTCTTGGCATCTCCCTCCTCTTGCTCGCCGTAATCGGTCCGGTGTTCTGGAAAGCACAGGGCGCCGAACCGATATGCTGGTACGGAATGATGCCTCATCCGTACATGTCCTTGGTGCAAAAGGGCGTCGAAGCCTGCGCAAAGGATTACAACGTCAAAATATATACCACCGTCGGGCAAGAATGGACCCAGGCGAACGAAACGCAGAACGTCGAGGCGCTTTCCACCCGCGGATACAAAGCGTTCAGCATTTTTCCCGCGGATCCGACGGGTTCAAACGGGCTCTTCCAAGGGTTGAAAAGCCGCGGGATCTTCGTCGTGGCCTTCGGAGCCGAGCCGAACTTGCCGACGCCCGCCAGCTTTACGGTGGCAACGGACATCAAAGGGGCTGCCATGCGGGCCTGTGAGGATCTGATCAAGTTCATGGGTGACAAAGGTAACATCCTGAACGTCCTTGAAACCGTCACGGATATAAACACCAAGAAGCGTGACGAAGGCGTGAACGAAGTGGTCGCGAAACATCCGAACGTTCACATCATTCAGACGATCTCGGATATGACCCAACAGAGCGTGGCAAGAAACAAGATTGAGTCCGCCTTGGCCGCCCGGGGAAACGAAATCGATGGCATGATCACGACCGGGTACAACCCCACGGTGGCGGCAGCGGCGCTTCTCACTGAGCGTCATAAGAATGCTCAAAGCAAACGGATCCGCTTTGTCGGCATCGATACGGATCCGACGGTCCTGCAGGCGATTCGGGACGGTTACATCGACGGGACGATTGCTCAGAATCCTTTTGGCCACGGCTACATCAGCTGTGCGCTGCTCAAGCTCATGTTAGACGGTTGGAAACCGGCCAAGCCGTATCAGTTCATCGAAGCCGGCGATGTGCTCATTACGAAGGACAACGTAGACACGTATTCGAAAGAGGTCGATGCCATCACCCGGAAGCTGAAGGACAATCTGACCACCGCATACCTCACAAAGGGTGAGACGAACAAGTAGGCGACCGTGACGTCATGACCGCCTCCGGCAAGGAACCGGCAAAGGGATCGCTGACGCTTCGAGGAATCAGCAAGAGCTTTCCAGGGGTCAGAGCGGTCGATAACGTCAGCCTTGAGTTCCATCCGGGGGAAATCCACGCCCTGATGGGGGAGAATGGGGCAGGGAAGAGCACCCTCATGAAAATGATCACCGGGATCTATCAACCTGATTCCGGTGAGATGAGCTTCGACGGCAAGCCGTTAAGTCCGAAGAGTTACCGGGAGTCCCTGGCCATGGGCATCGACATCGTTCACCAGGAAATCCAGGCGGTTCCGGATGCCAGCGTTGCCGAAAACATCATGCTCGATAAGCTGTCGCGGGTCGTGGCGGGCGGCAGGATCAGCTGGAAACGGCTGTACGAGGAGGCGTCGTTGTACATGCGGCAGGTTGGCTTGAACCTTCCGCCCTCGACGGTGGTCCGTCAGCTGAGTGCGGCGCACAAACAGCTCATCCAGATTGCGCGGGCTCTGGCCGCGCAAGCGACGGTGATCCTCCTGGACGAACCGACGAGCAGCCTCTCAACCAAGGAAGCCGATAACCTTTTTGACCTTCTCGAAGGTCTCAAAAAGCGAGGAGTGACGCTGATTTACGTGTCGCACAAGCTCGAGGAAGTTTACCGGATTGCGGATAGGATCAGCGTCTTGCGAGACGGGAAGTTGATGGGAACTCGCAAAAGTGCGGAGCTTGAACGTCAGGAGCTGGTGCGAATGATGATCGGCAGGGATGTCCGGGAACAGCGAATCGGTCCTACGGAAATCAACGAGCAACGCGTCGCTTTAAAAGTCGAAGGCCTGACCAAGGCAGGGAAATGCAGGGACATCTCTTTCGAGCTGCATGAAGGCGAGATCTTAGGTTTTTACGGCCTCGTCGGCGCGGGACGAAGCGAGTTTGCACGGGTGCTGATCGGCGAGGATCCGGCAACGTCGGGGTCCGTCCATGTGAACGGCAGGAAGGCGGGGATCAATCGGGTTGCGGATGCGTTGTTCCGGTACAAAATCGGCTATGTGACGGAGAACAGGAAAGAAGAGGGCCTGTTTCTGGATGAGCCGGTGGTCACCAACCTAACGCTGCTGGTGTGGGAGAAAATGCGGCATCGACTGACCCGTTACGTCAGCAGAAGGAAAGAGGACGAAGCCGCCGGGAAAATGGTATCCGCGCTTGCGGTGCGAACCCGCAGCCTGGCCGAAGTGGTGGGGAACCTGAGCGGAGGCAACCAGCAGAAGATCAGCATCGGGAGATGGTTGTTGGCGGACTGCGATATCCTCATCCTGGACGAACCGACCGTGGGAGTCGACGTGGGCTCCAAAGAGCAGATCCATCAATTGATCTGGAACCTCGCGCGCGTCGAACGGAAAGCAATCATCGTTATCTCCTCCGAAATGGCGGAGGTCATCCGGCTGTCGAGCCGGGTCCTGATTTTTGCCGATCAACGGATTATCGGAGAAGTGAGCCGTCTGGATGACAGATCCTACGCGGACGTCCGGGATGAAATCGGGCACCTTTTAAGTGCCGTGCACTAATGCAAAAGACAGGGTTAGTTAAACCGGAGCTGACTGGGACGGTGCCGGAGTTCAGTAAACACTCCAGGCGCTTCCGCGGCGGCCGGGCGCTCGGGCTGCTCATCGGGACGGTCGTATTGGTCGGGGCAATTGCGTCGGTGTCTGACACGTTTCTGAGCCCTTACACCATGTTTATCATCTCGCGGCAAATCGCGTTCTCGATCTTGATCGCGTTGTCGCAAGCGGTTTGCCTCGTCGTGGGAGGCATGAACCTTTCAGTCGGCGCCATCGGCAGCATGGCGACGGTGATTCTCGGGCTATGCTTTCAAGACCTTGGATGGAACGCCTGGCTGGCCGTTCCTGTCACGCTCCTTTTCGGCGTTGTGTCAGGCGCAATCAACGGGCTGATCATCACCCGGCTCAAGATCAATTCCTTCATTGTTACCTTGTCGATGATGTTCGTCTACATGGGGCTGCGGTCCGGGATCTCGGGCGGCTCCCCTTACACCATCCCGCCGGATTTCGGATTCATCGGACAGAACGCGGTCTTCGGCGTCTCCTGGGTCTTTGTGCTGGTGTGCGTGATCCTCGCAGGTGCCGGATACATGTTTTCTTACACCGTCTTCGGCCGGCAAATGCTGGCCACCGGCGGGAACGAACATGCGGCGCGGCTGTGCGGTATCGCGACGGACGGCATTGTGTTTCGGGCACACATCATTTCCGGGTTTCTGGCTGCGCTCGCCGCGGTTCTGTGGGCATCGATGGTCGGTTCGTGTGCTCCGGAGACCGGTGATGCCTGGTTGATCGGGAGTTTTGCGGTGTCCATTATCGGCGGCACCGGCCTCATGGGAGGCGTGATCTCGTGTACCGGTATATTCCTCGGCGGCGCGATCTTTGTGCTGATCAGTTATGGTCTGATCGAGATCAAAGCCAATCCCTACTTTGCAAACTCGTTCCTGGGCGGGTTAATCCTGCTCGCGATTGTCCTGGATCGGGTCCGGGAGGTTTTAGGTGAGCGAAAACGCAAGGCGTAAGATCTAACTGCTTTCCGGCTGCACCTCCGGTGCAAAGGCGGCTCGACCAACGTGAAAACCGGTGTAGGGGAAACGGCGCTCGCATGCGCCACATGCGTTGCGCGACGGGCCCGGACATGCCGGTCCCTTTTGCCCACGGCTATTACCCCGGCCCGGGCGGCGCGTTACGTGGCGTCACCGCAAGCAACCCGGCGGTGGCGCGGACCGCCGGCGCCGGAGGATGCTCTGTAGCTGGTTGAATCGGTCCCAGGCCCAACGGGCCGGTTCTTAGGCCCAACGGGCCGGTAGAACCTAGCCCAGGGCTTTACCCCCTGGGTAACCGTCAAATCACGATCGAGCCCTGACGGGGCGGCAGAGGGCGTTGCTCACGGTTTCTGCCGCCCCTTCAGCAAATCCAACCCGGCGGGGCGGGCGTTTGTTAGGGAGGGCGTACCGGCGTGACGCCTTAGGAGGGCTCGACCCTGGGCTAAGTTCCATCAAACCGTCCGCCGGCCCGTTGGGCCTGGACCGTTTACACCGTCCGGTGGGTTTAACTGCGGCAAGGCACCTGGGAAGGAAGGCAAAGATTTTATCCTCATGGCCCTCAAAACCGGTATAAGTCGGGTCCGCGGCTGGTTTCGGCGTGGGATTCGGGTACTTCTCGGCGGCTCGAGCCGGAGCGTCCGCTCGAACTCGCCCGTCTCGGTTAAATTCCCGCAAAGGTACGCAAAGCGACACGTCAGTTCAAACAACTTCCTGGACTTTGATTACTGGCGCACACGGATCTTAACGAACCGGTGTTATTGGCCAACCTCCCGCCTTCAATCCTTGAGCCGCTTGAGGAAGCAGACCAGCCTTTCCACTTCCTGGAAACCCAGGTGCTTATGGATGCCGATGCTCAGATGATTACTCGCCTGGGTATCCGAACCGAGTTCATCGCACCCTCGGGACAGCGCCCAACGCTCAGCCGCTTTCAGCAGTGCTTTCCCTAATCCGCGGCCCCGCTGCTCCGGGAGGATAAACCATCCCTCCACAAACGCCACCGGTGAGCTGGTGGCACCTTCAGCAAATTCGCGTAAACGAACCTCGATAAACCCAACCGCGTCCTGGCCGCTGAAACGAGCAATGAAGGCCGCCCAACGACCTGGATCGGCGAGGATCTCCGCGATCTCGCGATCACAATCGGCCTGACAATCCGGCCAAAGTCGAACCCGCAAGGAACGATAATCCGCCACCAGGTTATCCCCATACGTTATCTGTCTGACGACAAAGGTTGGCCTCACCGAAAACTTTCGCCCCAAGCATGCAATCCGTAAAGGGTCACCTCGGAGCGGGCAAATGGCGTTAGCGTTATACCATTTACACAATTATCTCGGTAGAATTCCGGCGGGAGGAGGTGCTGCCGGATGCTCCGCGTGGCGCTAAATCGGTCTTAGGCCCAACGATCCGGGTGACCGTCTTACGGCCCGAAGGGCCAAGAGAACTTAGCCCAGGGCTTTACCCCCTGGGTAACCGTCAAATCACGATCGAGCCCTGAAGGGGCGTCAGAACCCGACGGCAACGCTTTCTACCGCCCCTTCAGGGCTCGATCGGGGGAGGAACCCGTTCCCAGGGTGAAACCCTGGGCTATGTTCCTTTGGCCCTTCAGGCCATCAAACCGTCTCCCCGCCCGTCGTGTCTAGACCCTTTATA
>JAFBAP010000191.1 GCA_019247695.1 Verrucomicrobiota bacterium
CTGCTCCAGAACACCCCATGCCCCGGTATGGGCTCGTTTAACAGGGAGCTAAGAATGTCGTCGCTGAAATGGGCATTCGCTTTCTTAACAGCCAGCAGATCGCCCGTCGATAACAGGTGAAAAATGAACCAGTTGTCACCCTGGCTGAGGATTTCGTTCGCAATGCTTCCTGGTTGTTGGGTGATCAGCACAGCGCCCAAATCGTATTTGCGACCTTCTTTCACCCACGAGACGTACGGGCCTTCCCCTCCGCTGTTGCCATGCCCAAGAACCGATTGCGCCTCCTCGAGCACGGCAATGGTCGGGATGGTCTGGGGCTGTGCCTTTGTAAACTCCGCCTGGTTATGGTCAAAGATTCTCTGGAGCAAAATGCCGGATAGCATCAATCCGCTGCTCCCACGCATCTGTGAGATGTCCACGATGCAGATTTTACCTTCGGCCAGCGCCATCAAGAGTTTGTCGACCAGTTGGCTGCCGGGATCATGCAACTGGGCGACAATTGAGGTCATGTTACCGCGGGCGGCCAGCAACTCGAGTTCCTGGTTATCCTTCAAACCCAGCAACTCCTTCAGGATAGCCTCGTCTGCCGTGTTTCCGTTCCGGTAGATTTCGTCGACGAGCTGCCGCCATGCCGCGTCGCTGAGCTGTTTCAGTTTACGGACGTTCTGCTGGTCCTGCTTTTCGGGCGGGAGTGCGATCGAGATCACGTCGGCCGGCCTGAGGCGCCGGATATCAAGTTTGATGTTGCCGGGGACAAAAGAGGCGTAAAAACCGCTCGGCCCCTCCTTGGGCGTAAACACGACGAGTTTATCCCTCAACTCGGTCACGTCGCAAAGCCCGGGGCGACCCTTGTCGTCCGGCCAAAAATATTCCCCGTCGGGATCGAAGATGAGGGTGCCGACCGGAACCTGACGATTTCCGCGCTTCCGCACGGCCGGCGTCTGGCGGTACAGATTCGAGAAGAGGAGCTTAACGAGGTTTGACTTTCCAAACCCTGCACGGGCGAAGACGAACGAGCGCCTGGACACCAAGCGCTGGCCGGGAATTTCGGGATGACGCCGGGAGGTGTCACCTGCATCCATGGCTCCCTCCGCAGACGGCGATCATCTGCTCCATAGATGAATTCTCCCATCGCCAGAAAGCCGATGTCCGCACCTGCGTCGTTGTGCCCGGCGATTTCGCGCAGCAGGTCGTCGTTCAGGAACGCGACCCGGCTCCCGACGTGCGGCAGGCGACGATGAGACGCTGCGAACTCCACCTTGCCATCGATGACCCGGAGCACACCCAACACGCGAATGTTGACCCGGTATCTCAGGTATTGTTCGCGCAAATTCTCACCGATCGGGCGTTCATCGTTAACCGCACGGATCGCGTAATCCTCACCGGCGCTCGACGCCAGCCGGCCCTCGGATGCAATCGAGGTGATGCGACCGAGGACGCCTTCCTCCTCGGTCTCCAATTGCACGACCAGGAATTGGCCATGCATCGGCGCGTTCTGGAATCCATTGGTGTACGGGAGGATGATGTCCGCATGAAATTCGAGGCCGCCCTCGCTGAAGCCGCGGAAGATCCCGGCCACCTTGTTCTTGGCGAAGAGTTTCACGCGTACCTCCGATCAGCTATCTCCTGCCTGAGGGGAAGGGCGTCGAAGATGGCTCGCTCCGAACTCGGGAGTTGCTCCCGAATCGCTTGGACGACCTCATTTTGAAGAACATCAAGGTCAAAATCGACGATCTGAGCGAAGCTGTGCGCCTTCTGAAGGCACATCGGATAAAAGGCAACCGGAAATCCTTCGAGCGCGTCGTTCTGGAGGTAACCAAAGATTTCCTGGTGGAACGACGTTTGCGAGTTTAGAATGTCAACCGACCAGATCGGATCGCCGCCTTGCGGGCCGAACCTCACGAAATACATCCGGCCGGCCACGAATCTGAAAGCACGCTCATTTTCGGCCGCGTCCTCCGGCCCACGCTGATCCCACCACCGGTCGTAGCACTTTCGCTCCATCTCGCGCGGGATCTCGACGTAACGGGCTTCGCCTTCCGGCAACACGTTTTCCAGCGCAAACGCGAGGTTGTACCGGTCAAGCACTTTGCTCCTCTTGGCAATCCCGACGAGGAACACACGCCGCCGGTCTTCCCGGTAGACCCGTTGGATGGCTTCCTCGATGCGTTCGCGAATCCGGATGAAATGTTCGCCCCTGAACACCTTACTCCGGAGCTGACCGTCGCGGACGACCAGGGTGTCGGTCGGAAACGAGCGGTGACAGATAAGTTCGTAAAGCACCGCCCACTCGCAAAGGTCGCGGTACGCCTGAACCCACGAGGCCGGCACCTCTTCGGGTCTGGCGCGTGCCCGATCCGGATCAGGCATCATGTGGCTCAGGTCGTTTAAACGGCGCGAGCGTACGTCCAGGTCGCACATCATGCGTCCGAGCGGGGTTCTCGGCCGTCCATCCTTATGGAACTGCGCCTGATCCAGGCGATTAAGATCGCTGCTGACGGAGACCGCGTCGAGACAGAGCTGTTTACCGTAAGAATCGACCACGCGAACCAGTTGCACATGAAACGGATCGAAGTGCAGCTGGTTATTACCTCCATCGCTCGCAACCAGGGATACGGCGGTAGCGCTGCGAGGCTGGATTTTCCTGGCCTTGGCTTTCAACTCACGAGCTTCAGCCCGCAGGCCGACAAGCAGCTGATGATCGGTTCGGGCGCATGCCCGAACTACCCTCCGAAGGTCTTCAATCTCCTCGGGTTGAAACATGGATCAAACAGCGAGCCGGCAATAGACGTCGATTTCATCTATCGGCGGATTATCACGGACCTTAAATTGGTTCGCCTGCCGGCGTCCGGCGGGAAAGCATCCCGCAGGTTTGATGGTTCGAATTTCCCAACCGCAGCCAGCGCCCTTTATGGTTTGCCTGATAACCTGGCGCGGATCGACGCTGAAGCTCGGAAGAGCTCCGAACCGAACAACCCGCTCCGAACCAGATCTACACACCGCGGCTACATTACGCCAGACTGCGGAAAGATCACGTATAAAAACTGAGAGATCTTGCGTCTGGATCTGGATCGGCTTTGCGTACTCCACGGAGTCACTCCCGCCCAAAAACCAGTTTCGTAACCATTGATCGGGCCAATAAGTCCGCATCCCAAGGTAAGGCGGCGACGTGAGCACCAAGTCGAATCCTCCCAGCCCATGATAGGTTGATTCCTGCCGGCTGTCCGCCAATAAAACCCGTCTATCGGCTCGCAGCGGAAGTCTCTGAAGAAGGTAAGCCGCGCGGCGCCGGACCGCGTCGAGGAGCAACACATAAAGCGGGCGGTGGCCTTGGCTTTTCCAGAAGTGCACCGCTGCAGCGGGCTTGGTGGCGTAAGTCCTCGGCATTTGATTGGAGAGGTACGTGGGGATCCCTTTCGTCAGCGGACCATGAAGAATTCCGAGAATCAACGCTCGCAAGAAGATTTCCGCATCCAACCAAACCTTTTTTTGCAGCAGATGCATCCGCATCCTACAAACCTCCGAAAGGGTGCCGCTGTGGTAACCCCAATCCCAGAACTCACCAACCGGTATCTCGCACTCGCCGGTGGCTTGGAGCCCTGCTTCGCAAGCCGCCGAGACCTGTTCGGCGGTTGTCATGGTAAGTTTTGCCATGGCGACCGCGGCGCCTACGGGATTGCTATCTATCCCGACAGCGGTGATGCCAAGCAGGCGCGCAGCAAAGTTGGTTGTCCCCCGGCCGCAGAACGGATCGAGAACACGCGTCGCCGTACGCCTGCGACAGAGCGTCCGGTAAGGGAAATTCAGCGGAAACATCGTAAAATACGGGCAGACGCCGTTCACCCGCAACAGCGGGTTGCGGATCGGATGGAAATCAAAGACGACGTTGGATTTCATCACCTCTTCTTCATTTCTCGCCCTCCACTTTATACAGTTCGATGCACGATGACGGTAGTCTCGAATTTCGGCTCGACGTAGCGGTCGATGCCTCCGGTAAGCAGGACGTCAAAACGGCTGTTCGGCGTTTTGGGGTTCGGTATAAACCTCAGTTGCCGGTCATGGAAGTCACGCCGGTGGGGGCCGTAGGTGACAACGGGAATGATCTTCGCCGGGACGCCTTGACTGGCAAACCACCTCTCGAAGGCTTCCCGGCGAGGTTGGAAGTCGGGAGCACCTTCGTCCCGAACCCGCAGTTCGAGCTGCTCCGGCCAGGCATCCATGATTGTGCGTAACTCGCTCAGGAACTTCCGGACCCGCTCGGTGTTCAGGTCAGATTTCAGGGCGTAAGGATCGTTGATCCGTAGCAAGGCAAACTTTTTCTTTTTGGCGAAGCCAAAGTCGCGGGTCAATTCCCTTGGCTGGCCAGCCTGATACGCGAACAACTGCGTCCGGGCCGCCTGCTCCCGCAAGGGGATCGGCGTCCAACCGGTACGAAGCTTCCGCTCTTCATCCGCAGCGAGCACCGGACCACGCCAGAGTGAGGGCGGCAACGGAGCAGCCAAAAAAGATGTTTCGACGAGGCTGTCCGAGAAGAACGAGCGACCGTCCGGATTTCCCGGCCGGACGATCCAACGCGGCCACGCTCGCAGGTCGAAACCGGCCGGTAACCGCCAGAGCCTGAAGCGGCCCTCTGTTTGATATGGTCCGAGTTTGGCGACAACCGCGAGGCTGGCGGGATCGTCTGCCGAGATGGCCGGTTCGGCAGCGAGCGCCACCTCGACCGTGTGCCCTCGGGCAAGCAATCCCACTACCCGGTCGAGCAACAACGGTGAAGGCACGGAAGTATTTTCATCCATAGTCGTCGCTGCTGACGCTGGGAACAGGGTGCCGGCGGTTGCGATCAGCCGTGTTCCCTCGTCTAACTCAGCCAACGCCAGCGCGATCGGATCGGAACCCTTAAGCGGAACGGCACCGAACCGGGCGAACGGATTTTCCGGCTGGTGAGTATTGAGCAGCTGCTTCAACCAAACGAGTGCCGGCTTCCGGTCCAGTGTATCCCAGTGGCGCTGGTTGTCATAGGTCTGCAGGCAGGTGCGACAGGAATGGGAGCACTTCGCGGGGCACTCCAGCACATCGATTCCGCGTCCCAGCAACGCGCGCAGACCGCGGCCCATCACCATCTGACAGTAACCGGCACCCCCGGCGACGCTGTCATAGAGCACCACTTCAGGGTAGCTGTTGGAATACCAAAGCCGGGCGGTGCCGCTGATCTCACGGCCGTCGATCGCCAGTAACCGAATCGCTGCCTGCCGGACAGCCTCCACGAGCGTGCGCAGAAAACCGTCTTCCCACGTCAGACGCTGATCGGCCGGCACTCCCTCCGGGAACGGCACCGGACTATTGAAGCGGATCTGGAGCACGTCGGTACGGAACTCGTGACCAAGATCTTGCCATGCCGGTGGGCGGTTCTGCGTACAGCGGGTACCGTACGGGGTTTCATGCGGCGTCTTTTTAACCGCATCCCATTCGCCCGGATGTCTAAGCGCACGCGCATAGCCACAGGCGCAATGGTAGAAGCCGTGTTCACGGCCCTTGTTGATCACGAGCATTCGCCCGCACTGGGCATTCTGCCACGCCCATTGAACGCCCGGCACGTCGGTGGGAGCGTCACGAAATTCCTGGTCAGCTGCGGCTGAGAGTAGCCGGGCCTCTTGCGCCGGAGGCGGCCGGAGCCGGGTAAGCCCAGGGTCACGCCCTTTGGCTTCGGTACCACTCGTGACAAAGCTTTTCGGCTCAATAAATTGTCGTACTTCATTCGGCCGCACAGGCGTGCTACACGCTTGGCAGGCGGGCTGAAAATCGTCTTTCTCTTCCTCTACCTGGACGTGCCGGCACGCGCCGCATAGGTAATAAAACCGGGGCTTCATGAAATGCCGGGGGTACTCGCCGATGCCATAGCTTTCCCAAACGCGGCCTGCGGCGATCACCTGCGCGCCCGGAGCGTATTCGGCAATGCCGAGCCGTGCGTCGCGTACCAACTGGATGTCCTGTTCCCACGGACGGCGATTTTGATCCTGTCGCTCACCGGTGATCACTTCAAGCTGCACGCTGTTCACCGGAAACGCGTACGTGGGAAGAAACCCGAGCTTGGGAAACTGATTGATCACGAGCTGCTCCTCCCATTTGCTGAGTTGATACGCCCAGTAACTGGCCTGCTTCTGCCCGGCGCGGCCGAGCCCATGCGCTTCATGGTAGCGATCGTGGAAATAGCGCCAGCGATGCCCGTACCACCCGCATACGCCGGCGAGACCTTCCCCAGGCTCACGGCCGAGAAACTGTTCCCTCAACTCCGCCTCAGTGCAGGAAAGAGCAGGAGGAAGACCGGTGGCAAGGTCGAGCGCTTCCGCAAGGCACGCGCGCCCCTCCGCGCCATCCAGCCAGAGCCGGGCTCTCCCGACGAACTCGCGCTCTTTCTCATCGGTAAACTCTTCCCCGAAAAACGTCTTTAACTCCGGAGAGCCTCCCTGCCCGTCGGCCAAGCCGAGGTGCCGCATCAGGCCGCGCAACAGGACAGAAAATTGGTGTCGGCGAAACAGGCGCACATTCTCGAGGTGGACGAACGGTGTACGCGGTTCCTGCCGGAGGTAATCCTCCGCACGGCGATACTCGGCCTGGTCGTAGTTGCGCGACATCGCCACCGTCACGCAGACCGGTGCAGCTTGCGCCCGGCGCCCGGCACGGCCGGTACGCTGTTGGTAGTTTTGGATCCCGGGCGGCACGTTGCGGCACACGACTGCTTCCAGTTCGCCGATATCCACGCCTAATTCCATCGTCGTCGAGCACGAAAGCACGCTTACCTCGCCGTCACGGAACTGCCGTTCCAACCGCTCGCGTACCAGGTTGTTGATGGCCGCGGTATGCTCACGCGCCACCTTGCCGGCGCAGTTGGATGCCAGGTACAGGCGGTAGTAATGCTGGTCTCGATTCCAAGCCTCACGCTCCTGGCTGGAGATCATTTCCAACGCCCCTTCACACCGGAACGCGGCGCAACGGTCGCTCACGTTGGCAAACTGCCGCAGCCCGCACGAACGGCACCGATAGAATGGTACCGTCTTGCCACCGGTGAAAACCAGCCGGCGCGAATCGAGAACGAAGCCATGCCGGTTCGGCTCGGAGATGATCAACTTAGCCTTTTGCAACGCCTCAAAGGCGGCTGCAAGGAGAGGATTGAAGCCGGCAAGTTTCAGCTGCCGTTCCAGAAACCAGCTCCGCCGGTTCGGGTACACCCGGCCCGTTTTCGGATCGACGCTTGCCTTCCAGGCGAAGCGGACTTGCTCCGGCTTCGGGGTGCCTTCCACGTTAAAACGCAGGTACGGAGAGACAAAATCCCTTCCCCAGATGTGCTCGGAAGCAAGGTTCACACCTGCGGGTGCAGAAATGCAGCGCTGGCGACGAACGGTTTCGATCAGAACTTCGAGCAGCGTTGCGGATTGAGAACGTAGCTCTGCAGGCAACTTCGGAGCAAAAAGTTCCGCGGCTTGCTTCAGTAACTTTTCGTCGTAGCCGACGCGCACCAGGCCGAGTGCCTCGAGCGAATTGCGACGGCCACCCGGGAGACAGAATTCGGCGGCGATCTTGCCGCATATAAAGGGCGTCAGGTCAGTTGCCGACTGGATGATTTCTCCGTCAGCGTCATTAAAGGCGGGGGTCGCTCCGAGCAGATTAACGACGCTGTCGCGCAGGGTGGTAAACGACTGGCATCCCCCTTCATCCTTAAACACGCGCATTACCGCCCAGCGCAGCAGGATTTCCTCGCTCGTGCGCTGGAGCGAATGGGCGAACTGGCCTGCATCCTGGCGATTGTCGGAGAAGACCAGCAACCGCCGGCCGCCACCCGGGCTGGGCACTTTCGTCGGACGCTCAGGAAGTTTTTGGTAGAGTGCATCCGAGATGACCGTCGACAGCATGAAGTCACCGGGGTGAAAGCCGGTCACCACCTCCGCGTCCGTTCCGGCCGTTCCACCGCAACTTGGGCATTTACGAAGGTAGCGCCGATTGTCGTCATCGTCCCGCGTCAATGGTACACAGACCAGGGCTACGGATGCGTCATCGTCCCGCGGGTTACCGGTAATCGGGTCAATTTTCCAGATGTCCGGCGGATTCGAATCGTCTACCGGGGCGCCGTCGTCTTCATCGTCGACTCCACGGGTTGGCGTTCCCAACTGGAAAACATAGCGTTCCGCCATACCGGTTGCCGGGCGTACCGGCAGTACGCGATCTCCCGCCACGAACCCTTCGACGAAGGGTTGGCCGCACCGGCGGCAAACCAAGAGCCGGTAACGGTAGTTGCCGTCTTCATCGATGAAGTGGCTACCGACCAGCGCGTCCTCAAAGCCCTCCGGGTTCGAGGCGGATAATCTCACGGTGACGTTATCGATGCCGTTTGCAAAATAGTGATAACGTGCGGGCAATAAGGAAAACTCGCCGGGAGCCAGGCGTGCCCGGATGCCGGCCGTGATGAGCCCCGCAAGCGCCTTCGCGGCCTCAGGGGCCGCGCCGAAGAGGGTCTGCGCCACTGAGATAAATGGCCGTGCCCCCGGCTGCGCCAACTCGATCGAGGCACGACGCATTTCGTCCGCATCCGCCAAGCATTCCGCCAGTTGCGGGCCGAGCGGCCGGCCTTCCTTCACCCACAATCGGCTGACGAGCTTCGGATCGAGCCCGGCCGCGCCGCATTGTTCCACGGTAGTGTTCCAGGCCAGTCCTGTCTGGCTGTCTTCAGCACCGGCCTCCGCGAGGCTGCGGCCAAGCTGGATCCAGGCGCTGGCTGGTAACGAGAACCGCTTTTTTGGCTCCTCACGGAGGAGACGATGCGGGTGTCGTTCTCCACGGATTACTTCGTGAAACGGTGCGCCGAATAGACGGGTAGCGAATTCGACGATTGTCCGATCTGCCTCCTGGCCCGCCGCGAAGCTCGCACTCGTACCCACGCAGCGGGTATCCTCGGGCCGGAGACCGAGCCGGCGACGCAGCTTACGCAGAAGAAACGCCACTTCGGTGGCTTGCGCGCCAGCGTAGGTATGCACCTCGTCGAGAACCAAAAACTTGAGCCGCGCGTCCCGGAAGAGGCCGGCATTCCGCGGGAACAGCAGCAGGTGTTCCAACATGGCGTAATTGGTGATCAGGATATGGGGCGGGCGGGCAAGCATCTCATCTCGCGTCAGTCGCCACGCCTCGGGTACCTGATTCCACCCAAGGCCGTCCGGCACCGGATCAGTGAAGAACGGATCGCTACTGAGCAGCTCCTGTTCGGCCCCGGTGCGCGTTACGCCATTTCTCGTCAGCCCGGTATACCGGCCAATGGTGATACCGCTCGCTTTAAAATGGTGCGCAAAGATCGGCACGATGCGCTTGTAGAGCTGGTCGTTAGCCAGGGCGTTAAGCGGGTAAATGAGCAAAGCCCGGACCCCCGGCTGCTGCCGCTCGGGTCCAGGCTCCCTGAGTAACGCATCCAAGATGGGGTACAGGAAGCATTCGGTTTTCCCGCTGCCTGTGCCCGTAGCAACGATCACGTTGCGACCGCCGGCGATGGCACGGAGTGCGTTCTCCTGGTGCTTGTGCAAGGAGCGCTTAAATTCCTCCGAAGGTAGTTTTGAGAAGTCAGCGTGAAGCAACGGAGTGCTGCCTTTGGTGAACTCGCAAAGCCGGGCACCCTTGCGGAAGTCGGTTAACGCTTCAACGTAGGGGCCTTTGAGCAGGAGGTCACTCCGCCCCAGTTCTCGACCAACCGCGGCCCGCAACTGTGGGTACCGGTGGGAGATGGGCAGCGCCGCCCGGAGGTAACGGCGGATCGTCTCTTCGAGTTCCTGACAGAGTTGGATGGGGTTTTGCTCAATCATGGGGATAAGTGCGGATCATCAGTTCCCAGAACATCAGGTGAAATCCGAGGAGTTCGGGCGCTTGCGTAAGGAGAGTAGTCAACGCTTTGTGCACGGGTCCTGGTCCATGCGCTTCCCTCAGCGGTTTCAAAACGTCCCAAAACGATACCCAGCCTCGCGCCGCGATTCGTGCGCCTAAAGCAAGCAACGCGCTGAACTGGATGCATTCGCCGGCAAGGAAATCGTCGCCGTGTTCGAACTCAAACCACACCCGTCCGGATACGGTCGTCGGAAAAAGGTGTTTAATTGATGGGCAGCTCTTTCTAAGGCTGGCCAGAAAGTCGAGCTTATTATGGGCGAGAACGGGCATGACCGCACTCCAGCACGCGGCGTCCTGCGCTGCCTGGCGACGTTGGAGCAGCCGTGCCAAAGCCCAGGAGAAGTGCTCGGTGCTCAGCGCATCGACTTCGACGTTTGGTTCACCTCGGTTGCCCCTGGCCATCCAGAAGAACCAGGGCCCGAATTTAAAACCGGAGAGATCATCGTCGAGGTCCGGCCGTTGGCCGATGCCAAGAACGGCCTTGCTGTTTCTAAAATCACGCAGGATCGGCGCGTCCGGCGACCATTCGCCCAGCCCAAACTCCGGAGCGATCTGTACCCGGCGCAAACCATCACCTGCCCGCGCCGCACTTGCGAGGTCGGCGGCCCACCGCAACGCAGCGCGCACGGGATCAGTGGGCGGCAGATTGACGGCCAGTTCCGGCGGTAAGGCGAGCAGGTCGGGAATCCGGACAAAGAGCGAGCGAGCGCCGAGCCCGGCGCTATCTTCGGAGAGTTGCTCGACCAGTGCCGGAAGCACCGTTTTCGGATGGTTTCCTACCATCCAGCGCACCTGCTTGGCGAGTTCGCCTAATAGTATCTCCAGAGGGAGCAGTTGTTTCCAGGCAGCATCCTCAAATTTAGGCGCAAGCCACCGGCGCACATCGCCAAACAACACCATCAACTCAGCTTCGTGCCCGGTAGAAGGCGGGAACGGAATCTTAGCCCCCGTACCTGGGCCTGCGAGTACAGCCGCGAAACAGCGGGCGCGGTATGAGGTTAGCTCGTCTACCGGCAGCGCTCGCGATAACAACAGCGGCAAACGCCCGCCACGCTTGTTCAGCAATGGCTGCCACCCGAAGGACTCGTCACGCGCGATATCCAGTTCTATCCGCCAGAAACCGGGAGGCCACCCCGCCCTCGGCACCTGGACCTGGAGGCGGTGCAGATCGCTGCTGCACGCACCGGTCTTTTCGGCGTGCGAGAGCTCAACGGCGGGAAATCCGGGCTCTTCGAATCGCAGGTGACCCGAGGCGGAGAATGCCTGGCCGGGAAATGAGATATGCCGATCGGAAACCAGGTCCGAAACGTGTAACCGCACGTGCCTGACCGGATCGGTAAATCGGCAAAGCAGGGTTTCGTGTCCTTCCACCTGGGAATAACTGACCCCGACCGGCTGGAGGGGCCGGACAAAACGCGCCACCAGAGTTTGGGTTTCCCCATGCCGTAATGTGAGGCAACCTCCTCCTTCGCCATGCTCTGCGGCCAACTGTGCCAGGCTTAGGTCAACAAACTGCCGCTCCGATGCCGGGCAGAAGCGGAATACCTCCCGGCCGTTCACCCGCAGAGCAGCGTCCCGGGCAGGTACCAGCCAGACGCGTAACCAGCGTTGGCTGTCCACGGCGGCGGAGAATGTCTCCCCGAGCCGATGGTCACGCGGTTCAGCCGGCGACCCCGGAACCTTCTCGAAAGATTCCAGAGAGATGCCTGGACGCCGCCACGCGAACATTTGCCGCGTTTCCCCAACACTGAACACTAAACTGTGGCGGCGCAGCGAATCCTCCAGGTGACGTATGTTCGCGCCGTCCCGGACAAAGCCGCGCATCTCGCCAGACACCAGGTTTTCCGGCAGTGCGGTACACTCAAGACCGCAGCTGCTGATTGCTTGCAGCCCATGCCAGAGCCACACCCTGCGCTCGGCCCTGGAACGGCCGTTGCGAAGCGCCTGGAACGTCACAGCATGAAGCGCCGGAGGCAGCTGCAGGCAGACGGCATGACCGTCTGACGGCACAAGCGGAACGAGTGATCCTTCCTCAGTACACCCGGCCCTCGTGAGGAGGTACGCGATCTCTTTTCCGCCATTCGTAACGGCGCGCAGTGTCCAGGATTCGTCCACCTCCTCCTTCGGTACCCAAACCCGAGGCAACTCCGTCCACCCATAGTGAATGCATTCGCCCGTTTCATCTGAAACCCGACGGCCGGGCAGCTCAATAAACGGGTGTAGGGCCGGCCGAAACTCGCAGATCGGTTCGCCCCACCCATCGTGCAGAATCGATACGGTCCCAGGGCGCAGCGTGAGGCGCGACGTCGCAAGGGTTGGCATGTTGGGCGGACTGTTAAACCAGACGTGGTTCTCAGCGGCGTTATCCAGCGTATATTCTGCCGGATGCACGACCCAATAATCCCCGGCTTCCAACCTGCACTCCCTTTCCAAGGCGACACGGACACGGCGTTGGGACTCGGCGGAAAAGATGAACGCAGGCGTTGCTTCCGCGCCGGGATGCGCAGCAAAATCCCGTTGCAGCGATCGTCCGCCGGCCAATCCGCGGAGTTCAACCTTTACCCGGTCCTCCGTGGTGACAGGGAAAACAAACTCGTCCTCGACACCCGCCCGGAACGACGTTCCATTTACAACCCAGTGCGCACCGGAGGGTCCGAGGATGGACCTGGGCTGAGGCGGACCGACGATCGCAAAAGACGTGAGGTCATCTTCCAGCCGCAACCATGGCCAACGGAGCGCAACGGAGCAAGCGCCAACCCCAGCCGTGGCAAAGCTCTCGAGGAGGCGCCGGCCGAGCTCCGGGTTGATGGCGCCGAAGGCGTCTTGACGCACGGCGCACACCACCACTCCGAGCAGGTGCAACCCTGACGCCGCCTCGAGCGCCTGGCGCACCAGTGGTGCCTGCCGTATTTCGGTGCGGCCAAGCATCGCATCGCGGACGTCGCGCAAAGCGTCAAGATCGTCCGGTTCGGGCAAGCCGTAGGCGTCTGCGATGGCCCGTAATGCCACGGCAAAGCGCTCGCAGTGGCAGAGGGGGAGACCGGCTTGGAAGAGAAACTCACCGACGTACGTCCACGTCCCTACCTGCGGCGTGACGAAGTTAGCCATCACCGTCCGGCAGGCGCGCCGGAAAGCATTAGCAAACTGTGGCCGGCGATCACTTGGCACTTCGGTGCAGTGGAGCAGGGCCGCAAAGTTATCCCAAAAATTGACTTCGTAAGCCTGCCCGGCGAGCCGGCTGAGCCATACGGCCATCGCAGCGGGATAAATGGCCAATAAGCGGATGAATCCGTCAACGCGGTGCACCGGCGTTGGGATGAGTGTACGCAGCGAACGGTCAACCGTCGCGGTTAGTACTTCACACTCCGCAGCCTCCAACGGGGCTAGGCCGAGCAGTGACGGACTATCAGCATGGTGCAAGCTCGAGCGCCATTTTTGATCGAGGTCGCGTAGGGTTAAATTCACCGGCGGAGTGTGATCATCATCGGCCCTGAGGCACACGGGTTTTTCCATACTCAACGGGCAAGAGTTAGGATTTACTGTAATCACCAATTTTGCTATTAAATTCATGTAAGCAGTGTGTCAGGTGGCGCGAGCCAGCCGCCGCGGATTACTCATTCCGCACGGCGGGTGTTGAACTTGCGATCGTAAGTCGTCGGCGGTCGGGAGAGCCGCGCTCTTCTGACCCTGGCCAGTGGAAATGGAGATCGAAATCCGGTACGCGCGAAGGCTATAGGCATCAGAAAACTTGAGGATAGGCCGGAGCATGCCGGTGTAGAAGGCAAGCCGAATGCCAGGTACTAGTCAACTGTGTTAGCTGCTCATCCTGAGCAGGTTATGAAAACCTCGCTCACCCGGATCAGGGCGCGTTTATCCAGAAATATTTATGCATTATCAACGACCCTTGATGCCGGATTAGCCCTTTTACGGTGTTCGGGAGAGATACCTCACCTTCGGAAGGGTCGCACTGTTCGTTTGCCGCGCTTTTTGCTCAGAAGGTCCAACCTTCGCGCTGCATCATCTCAAGGAAGGTGATGCAGGGAATATTGATGCAGGGAATATTCATCGCGGCGCAAACATCCGGAATGTAGGTCCCGCCCTGACGGCGAGGTCGTTTTTTGGCCGCCGCCAATGTTTCCTGGGATACGACCGTAAGGCCTTGCGTTTTTGCCAGGGCGATCAGAAACGGATCCGCTTTGGTCCGCTTGCGCGCTTGGATCCACCACGCGGGGAAGCGTGCAACGATGGACGCCATCTCGTTCGCGACCTCCTGGCTGGTGGAGATGCTAAACGATGTCTGTGCCTTCGCCCAGTCGAACAGTTCGTCGCCTTTCACCCCAAGTTCCTGAACGACGAACTCCGAAGTCACCAATCGTCCGCTTGAGATCAACCCTTCAATGCGATCACGAAGGCTTGGGAATGTGGAGGGTGGATAACGGAGAATCCACCATTCCAACAGGGAGCTCGTGTCGATACAATACATCCGGCGTCAGGAA